>JAYVJH010000232.1:0-7700 GCA_043769455.1 Runella sp.
CCCCCAGAGGGAGAGTTTTTACAGTCCTTCTCTGGGGGATTTAGGGGGCTTAATATTTTGTCTAAAACTTTTGGCGAAATTTTGCAGCCACAACCTGCACCATGGCTATATTGAGTGAGTTTTACTAATTTGGGGTTGGTTTCCATCAAAAATGAAGTTCTTAACAATAAGATAATTTAAGTATTATAATTTCAAGAATAAAAAAATGTATTATTCTAACAAACAAGGCTATACGTGGCTCAAAGTTAGTATTTTTTTGAGGTAGTGTTTTTGTTTGTCAATTATTTTTCTTGTTTCTTTGCACCACAATTTGAAAAAAGTGTCAAAAATCTAACTTATCAATCATCAACCCCATTTTTTATGAATTTCAAAACTCTACTAAGTAATTTTGTACTCAGTAAACGAACAGTAGTTGGGCTTTTTGTAGCCTGCACCCTGTTTTTTGTTAATTTTGGACAAAATGCTACTGCCCAAGTAACCAGTTCGCAAATTACAGGCTCAATCTTGGACGAAAAAGGTGCTGGTTTGCCAGGTGCAACCGTTGTAGCCACACACGTACCTTCTGGCTCAAAGTTTGGAACAGTTACCAACACCGCTGGTCGGTACACATTGCCCGCAGTTCGTGTAGGTGGTCCTTACACTGTTACAGTTAGCTTTATTGGCTACAAAGAACAATCACAAGAAGGTATCGTTGCCGACTTGGGTTCGGCGGCAAATGCTAACTTCAAAATGGCAGAAGAAAGTAGTACGCTGCAAGAGGTTAGAATTACGTCAAATCGCTCTGATATTATTTCATCGAGCCGTACTGGTGCATCTGCTAACTTTAGTACTGCAACGCTTTCGAGCTTGCCAACTATCGGCCGTACTATCAACGACATTACTAAGTACAATGCTTACAGCAATGGACGTTCGTTTGCTGGTCAAGATAGCCGCCTGAATAACTTTACGATTGATGGCTCGGTATTTAACAATGGTTTTGGATTGGGTAGCCAAGCGCAAGCAGGTGGCCGTACTGGTACAACGGCTGTGTCGATAGATGCCATTGAGCAAATTCAGATAAATATTGCTCCGTTTGATGTCCGTCAGTCGGGCTTTGCTGGTGCGGGTATCAATGCTGTTACTCGCTCTGGTACAAACGAAGTAAGTGGCTCGGCATATACTTTTTGGCGCAATAGCAACTTAGCTGGCAAAAAAGCTGATGGTAGAGATTTACCTCCCGTAAACATAAACGAAAGAACGTATGGCTTCCGTGTAGGTGGTCCACTTATCAAAAACAAGTTATTTTTCTTTGTAAACTACGAACAATTTGCATCTTCAAATCCAGCATTAGACTGGGTAGCCAACCGCCCGGGTGCAACAGGCAACGTGTCTCGTACTACTGCCGCAGACTTAGAAGATATTGCAAGTTTTATGCGTACTAACTTTGGCTATGAGGCTGGGTCAATCGACAACTTCAATAATGCCGTATCGAGTAAAAAAGCATTGGTTCGTTTAGATTATAACATCAACAACAACCATAAACTAACGGTAAGATATTCGCACCACGACTCGCAGTCGGACGCTATCATTAGCAACAGTAACAGTAGCAACACCGCAGGTAATGGTAACCGTACTAACTCTGCATTGGCATTGTCGCCACAAAATACTGGTTATAAAATCGCTGACAATACCCGCTCGTTTGTGGCCGAACTGAACTCTACGTTTAGTAGTAAATTTGCAAATAATCTTATTGCAACTTACAACAAACAAATCGAAGACCGTGCGTATGTAAATAGTGTTTTTCCGACAGTAGATATATTGTTGAATGGCTCTACCTATACTTCTATTGGTTTTGACCCATTTACACCAAACAATAAACTGAATTATTCAACTTTTAACATCGCCGACAACCTTAGTATATTTGCTGGTAAGCATACCATTACTGTTGGTGCTGGTTTAGAGTTTTTTCAGTCAAATAACATATTCTTTCCTACTTCAAACGGTGCTTGGGTTTATAACTCTATTGCAGATTTCAAAACTGCCGCTTTGGCATTTAAAAGCAATCCAACAGCTACTGTTTCGCCAGTATCAGCCGCACGTTTTAACTATCGCTACTCGTTGTTGCCAGATGGCAGCGAGCCATTGCAGACTTTGAAGCAAACAACGATTTCGGCTTTTATTCAAGACGAGTTTCAGGCTACCGACCGTTTGAAGCTAAACTTTGGTCTGCGTTTCGACTCATTTAACTATGACGATGCAACTTCAAAAGACTTTGCAAACCCAGTAGTAGCGGCACTAAGTTACAGAGACGAAAATGGACAAGAACTAAAAGTAAACACAGGGGCTTTTCCGAGTGCTAAGGTGTTGGTATCTCCTCGCTTTGGTTTTAACTTCGATGTAAAAGGCGATAAATCTTTACAAATTCGTGGTGGTACTGGTTTATTTGTGTCTCGTATTCCTCAAGTATTGGTATCAAATCAGTTGGGTAACAATGGTGTAAATACAGCAGTACTTAACTTTCAAAACACAACAGCTTATCCGTTTACGACCGACCCAGCCCGCTTCAAGCCAACTACAACCGACATCACAAAGCTACCTGCTTATGTAATCAATGCTTCGACCGAAAACTTGAAAAACCCAGTAATCTGGAAAACAAACTTAGCGGTTGATTATAGACTACCCGGCAACGTTATTGCAACAGTAGAAGGTATCTATAACAAAAACATACAAGCACTACGCTATATCGATGCCAATCTAAGAGGGCCAAGTACACAATTTAGCGGTACAGACGTTCGTGGACGTTTTCCAGCATCGGGTCTTACTGGCACGGCCGTCAATCCTGCTCGTTTTATCAACTCTGCCAATACCAATGCTTTTATTTTGACAAATACCAACAAAGGCGAGTCGTACTCATTGACTTTTAAATTAGAAAAACCAGCTACAAATGGTTTTGGTGGAATGTTGGGTTATACCTACGCACTTGCCAAAGACATTCAGTCGGTAGCAAGTACTGTATTGGCTAACATTCCGACAGTTGCTGGCCAAAACTTTTTATCAACTTCATACTCTGACAACGACCTCCGTCATCGTGCAGTTGGTTTCTTGAGCTACCGCCTCAACTATGGTGGCGACTTTGGTGGCTCTACTATGTTTACTTTGGGAATGGTTGCACAAGGTGGTTTTAGAGTGTCATATATAGCAGGAAGCGACATCAATGGCGATGGCCAAAACAACGACTTGATTTTTGTACCTGGCACAACATCAGAAACTGCATTTGCACCGCTCACAGTAGGTACTGGCGCAACTGCAATTACATTTACCCCAGAGCAGCAATTAGTAGCATTCAATGCCTTTGTTGATAACAACCCTTACTTGGCTACTCGTCGCGGACAATATGCGGAGCGTAATGGCGGCTACTCACCAAGCCTAACACGTTTTGACTTTACAGTTGAGCAAGATTTGTATGTCAGAGTTGGTGCCAAAGGCAAAAGAAACGTAATCCGTTTACGTGCAGATATTCTTAACTTTGGTAATTTTATCAACAACAAATATGGCGTAGGCTACACGTCGTCGGCCACAAACCCAGTTACATTGGCCAGTGTAAGTGCTACGGGTGTACCAACCTACCGCATGAATACCCAAGTAAAAGACGGGCGGACAGTTTTGATACAAGATTCATTCGTTAAGAGTATCAACCTTGATAACGTATGGCAAGCACAACTCGGTATTCGTTATATTTTCAACTAAGTTACAATAACACATACCAAACAAAAAAGGAAGCCTTCGCTCAGAGCGAAGGCTTCCTTTTTTGTTCCCAGTGGCAATTTATTAGATATTTACTGCCAAAACTATTTATATTTGTTCAAAAGAAAACTTATGGAACACATCACTTGGCAAGATTTTGAGAAAGTAGAACTCTGTGCTGGTACAATCGTTGATGTCCAAGATTTTGCCAAAGCCCGTAAACCTGCCTATAAATTATGGGTGGACTTAGGGCCAGAAATCGGCATTAAACGTAGTTCGGCACAAGTAACCAAACTCTATACAAAAGAGCAACTATTGGGCAGACAGGTGATATGCGTTGTCAATTTTCCTACCCGCCAAATAGCCGATTTTATTTCTGAAATTTTGGTAACAGGCTTTATATTAGACGATGGCGAAGTGGTGCTGTCTCAACCCGAGCGGCCTGTTCCCAATGGCAGCAAGTTGGCTTAAAACGTCAGTACGGCTTCATACCCTTGGCTCTCAGTGCTTGATAAAGGTCGTTGTCTTGCTCGTTTTTGAGCAACGACCCCAAAAATGGCGGCAAGTCGGGCATGGTTTCTAAATCTTTGAGGTCATCGGCAGATACTTTTGCCCAGAGCAGCAACTTTATCCAGTCCACGAGTTCGCTTGTTGATGGTTTTTTCTTTAATGCTTTTACTTCTCTGATTGCAAAAAATACTTTCAGCGAGCGTTCCAATAGTTCGGTATCTAAGTTGGGATAATGTACATCAACGATTTGCTGCATGGTCGGACGGTCGGGAAAGCGAATGAAGTGAAAAAAACATCGTCTCAAAAAAGCATCTGGCAATTCTTTTTCGTTATTGGACGTAATGATGACAATAGGGCGAATTTTGGCCGCAATCGTGCGGTCTAATTCGTAACAAAAAAACTCCATTCGGTCGAGTTCTTGTAGTAAGTCATTCGGAAACTCAATATCAGCTTTGTCGATTTCGTCAATCAACAACACTACTTGCTCGTCAGAATCAAACGCCTCCCATAGTTTTCCTTTTTTGATATAATTAGCTACATCGTACACTTTTTGGTCGCCAAGTTGCGAGTCTCTAAGCCTCGATACAGCATCGTATTCGTATAAACCCTGGTGTGCTGTCGTAGTAGATTTGACGTGCCAAGTTATGAGTCGTTTGCCCAATGCTTCGGCCACTTCATAGGCAAGCATGGTTTTGCCTGTGCCAGGCTCCCCTTTTATCAATAATGGTTTTTGTAAACTCACTGACGCATTGACGGCTATGCTCAATTCACGGGTGGCCACATACTTTTTAGTCCCTTCAAAGGTTTGGTTCATTTGTTAATGGTTTTTATATGTCTTCAAAAAACGTAATTTCTACTGATATTAACAACAATCTGACTAATAAATATGCAAAAATTATCTTTCTTATAAAAACTAAATAATTGTATTTATTCTTATTTATTCTAAATTTTACCCTATTTTATATCTATAATTTAAGCTATTTGATTGATTTTATAATATACTAAGTTAAAATCAAACTCAGCCTAATTATTGAACAAATACAATTAAAAATATCATTTTTAAGATAATAAGTTAATAATAAACCGAAAAACACAAAAAAAATAACATATTATTTGGCAAATATTGATATTTACTATATTTTTGAGTCTCTAAATAATACAACATACACACCAACTCAAAAATTAGTCAATTCTCATGTCAAAAGCGAAATTAGAATACATCTGGTTAGACGGCTACAAGCCCGTACAAAATTTGCGTAGTAAAACCAAAGTCGAAAACAATTTTAGTGGCAAATTAGAAGATTGTGATATGTGGTCTTTTGATGGTAGCTCAACCGAGCAAGCCCCAGGCGGCTCGTCGGACTGCCAGTTGAAGCCTGTATTTATATGCCCGGACCCCGAGCGTTCAAAGTTAGGCACACCTGCTTACCTTGTTATGTGCGAGGTGTTAGATGCCAAAGGTAACGCCCACGAGTCTAACGGGCGAGCTACGATTGACGATGACGACAACGATTTTTGGTTTGGTTTTGAGCAAGAATATTTTTTGTATGATTTAGAAACAAACCTACCATTGGGCTTCCCCTCAAATGGCTACCCTCGCCCGCAAGGCCCGTATTACTGCTCGGTTGGTGCAAGAAACGCTTACGGTCGAGAAATTATCGAAGACCACTTGGAGCAATGTATTCAGGCTGGCCTCAACGTAGAGGGTATCAATGCCGAAGTAGCCGCAGGACAGTGGGAATTTCAGGTATTTGCCAAAAGTGCCAAACGAGCTGGCGACGAAACCTGGGTAGCCCGTTATTTGTTAGAAAGAACTTGTGAGAAATATGGTGTTTGGGTAAATTATCACTGCAAACCATTGGGTCAGTTAGACTGGAATGGCTCAGGTATGCACGCCAACTTTTCAAATACTGCTTTAAGAACAGCCGGCGACCAAGCAATTTACAATGAAATATGTGAAAAGTTCGCCCCGGTGGTTCACGAACACATTGCAGTTTATGGTCCAGACAACGACCAACGCTTGACCGGGAAACACGAAACTGCTCGCTGGGACGAGTTTAGCTATGGTATATCTGACCGTGGCGCATCGATACGCATACCGATGGCGGCAGTACAAAAAGGCTGGAAAGGCTGGTTGGAAGACCGCCGACCAAACTCAGCCGCCGACCCATATAAAGTAGCCGCTCGCATCGTCAAGACTGTGAAGAGCTAAAATAAGAATCTGATTTTTGGAATACATATTGTTCAAAAAACCTCGCTTGTGGCGAGGTTTTTTGTTTTAATCAAGTTTGTTTCTGATATTACAACTGTATTGCTATATAACAAGTCAATTCTTACACGGTCCGTTGGCTGAAGCCAACGGCAATTTAGCCAACATTTCAGCATTTTTTTAGCTTTTATATACGCTTTTCACTATTTATTTTTTACTGTTCCGTGGCCTGTGTCCTCACAGGACATTGCTCTGGTCTGTGAGACACAGACCACGGAATAGCCTTTTCATTATTCACTTTACGCTTTTCACTATTCATGCTCCCACCCGATTTTATAACGCAAATGAAAGCCCTGCTCAAAGACGAATATCCCGCCTTTGAAGCATCGCTGACACACCCCACCCCTACCAGTGTTCGATACAATCTGCAAAAAAGTACAGCTTCAAGTGCTGATTCAGAAACAGTAAAATGGTGTAAATCAGGTGAGTATTTGTCTGAACGGCCTATTTTTACACTCGACCCCGCTTTTCATGGAGGCGCATACTACGTGCAGGAGGCTTCGTCGATGTTGATAGATGCCGCCGTTAGGCAAGCCGTAGATTGTTCTGAGCCAATCAGAGTTTTAGATTTGTGTGCAGCACCAGGCGGCAAAACTACACTGCTAACCTCTGCGCTACACCCCGACTCGCTCATTGTTTGTAATGAAGTCATTAAGTCGAGAATCAATATATTAAAAGAAAATATCCAAAAATGGGGCTACCCAAACGTTCATGTCTG
The DNA here is from genome assembly GCA_043769455.1 of Runella sp. Classification (GTDB taxonomy): domain Bacteria; phylum Bacteroidota; class Bacteroidia; order Cytophagales; family Spirosomataceae; genus JAYVJH01. The sequence goes on from JAYVJH010000232.1 coordinate 7,221, forward strand.
TAACCATGACGTAGAAAGTCTAAGCGATTTAAAAGGTTTTTTCGACCTTATTTTGATAGATGCCCCTTGCTCTGGCGAAGGACTGTTTAGAAAAGACCTCAAAGCACGAGACGAATGGTCGTTGGAAGCCGTAGAGCTTTGCGCTGGTCGTCAGCGGCGTATTTTGACTGCCGCCGCCCCGCTACTGGCCGAAGACGGTATTTTGATTTATAGCACTTGTACTTACAATCAGTCCGAAAACCAAGACAATGCCCAATGGCTTGTTGATAGTTTTGATTTTGAACATATAAAATTAGATATTCCTTCTGAATGGGGCGTAGTACCACAACCACTTGGTTATCAGTGCTATCCGCATCGGGTCAAGGGCGAGGGGTTTTTTATGAGTGTTTTCAAGAATAAAGAAATCACTAATTTCAATTTAAAATTTCACGAATTTAGGTCGTTCAAGGCATTACCAAAAAAATTCATTACCGAAGCAAA
>JAYVJH010000233.1:0-5343 GCA_043769455.1 Runella sp.
GTACCATTCGTTCTGTCATTGATACGCTTCTCAAAAGAAAACTTGAGGTACTCCCATACCTCTCTCAAATTATCAAATTACAACCTGAGTAGTAACGAATTAAAAGTGGAAAAAAATTAATAGAAATAGATACGGAACTAAAAATTCCAGTTGCCAATGATATAGTCATTTATTCAAGCAATGAAAATGAGGTGATTAAAGCACGTCAAAAGTTTGTTTTCAAATCAGAAGAAAAAAGATTGGATTCAATCGCCTTAGTAGGGACATTCCCTCAGGGATATGATTTTATCATCAAAGACTATTACGATATATTGATGAGTAAGAAAGATGGTCTAAATATTTTGAGATGGTTTAGTGATGTTTGGGGGGCTTTAACAGGTGAAAAATATGAATTTTAACAATAGAAATATCTCCATTGAAAATCTTTCTTTTGGGTTCTCTGATAACGAATTGATTTTGAATGACATTGATTTTGATTTAGTAAGAGGGCAAATACTTTCTATTTTGGGGCCATCGGGTTGCGGAAAATCGACGATACTACGCTTGTTGGCTGGTATTTTGAAGGCTAATTCTGGAAAAATAGACATTTTTGGCCAAAGCCCTAAGCAGTTGCAACTAAGTAAAAAAATTGGTGTGGCCTTTCAAGATAGTTGTTTGATTGAATGGCTAACGGTCAAAGAAAATATCTTGATTCCTACTAAAATAGGTACACAATTAGAGTCAGATACTAACAATCAAAACAGAGCCAATCATCTAATTGAACTCGTAGGACTTACGGAATATCTAAATCATTATCCATATCACTTATCTGGTGGTATGAAACAAAGAGTATCTTTTGCACGTGCTTTAATAAATAAACCAGAATTGTTATTACTTGACGAGCCGTTTAGTGCTTTAGATTCATTCACTAAAACAAGATTGATGATAGATTTTTCGGGTATTCTATTTCAAGAAAAGATAACAACTGTTTTTATAACTCATAATGTAGAAGAGGCAATTTTTCTTTCTGACAAACTGATAGTGTTGTCTGAACGACCAGCAATAATTTCAAAAAAAATGAATGTTAATTTACCACAACCAAGAAAATTGACTACTTACGATTTACCTGATTTTGAATATCTTATAAAATATTGTAGAAACCTTTTAATGTTGGGCAAAACGCTATGATTGACAGAAAATATTTATTCCCGTCTATTTTTACGGTATTTCTTTTGTTGGTATGGGAGTTTTTACCTTACTTTCTAAATACCCCTATCTATATATTTCCGAGATTTTCTGATGTTATTAGTGCCATTTTTCAAGGCTCTAACAACGACTGGATTCAACATTTGATAATAACAGCAACGGAGTCGTTTTTTGGTTTTTTTTTAGGGTCATGTATTGGCATAGGGATAGGTTTTTTGATGTCTAAATCAAAAAACCTATCAACCATATTATTACCGTATGTAATTGCATCGAATGCGATTCCTGTTATCGCAATAGCCCCAATTATTATAATGTGGTTTGGAAATGGAATAATGTCAAAAATTGCCGTTTCAGCCTTCTTATGCTTTTTTCCATTAGCTATCAACACTTACAAAGGACTAAATAGTTTTTCTATTTTGTACCAAGAGTTATTTCAAACGTATGGCGCATCTGATGCACAATTTTATAGGTATTTTCGGCTAAGAAACGCCCACCTTTTTATCTTCACTGGATTAAAATTGAGTGCTACATTTTCAGTAATAGGGAGTATTGTAGGTGAAATTATAGCCTCTGATTCTGGTCTTGGCTATGCCATGCTACAAGCAGTGTACAATCTAAATATGCCTAAACTATGGGGACTTGTCGCTATTTCTTGCTTTCTTGGAATGGGAGCTTATGGGGTAGTTAGAATACTTGAATCGTTCACAAAAATCAAAAATAAATCTTAAATTTATGAAAAAAGTAGCTATTTTATTACTTGTCGTTTTCACGCTGGGCTGTGGTAGTAAAGAATCAAACAAAGTAAGCGTTCGCCTCAAATGGGCATATCAAGCACAATTTGCAGGATATTTAGTAGCTGAAAAGCAAGGGTTTTACAAAGAACAAGGCTTAGATGTAAGTATTTTGCCAGCAGGGCCAGACATCAAAAGTTTTATGACTGTTGCAAATGGTACTGACCAATTTGGAGTAGCAATGCCCAACCAAATTATTTCTGCGAGAAGTAACGGCGTTCCTTTAACTATCATTGCACAAATTATGCAAGATTCGCCTTATCGCTATGTCTTGAAAAAAGAAAACAGTATAGATAGTTTACAACAGTTAAAAGGTAAAAAAATTGGATTATGGTTAAAAGCAGATGAAGCTGAGTTTATAGCGATGCTCAAAAAATCGAATATGAGCCTGAAAGATGTGCAAGTAATACCACAAGAATATACGGTCATTCCATTTTTAGAAAACAAGTATATTTTGTCTGCCGTAACGGTTTACAATGAGCTAAATCAAATACGAGAAAATGGATATGAAAATGATAAATTACAAGTACTCTCCCCAAAAGATTACGGTACGGCATTTCTTGGTGATATGCTTTTTTGTAAACAAGAATATTTAGACAAAAATCCAGGAACTGTAAAGAAATTTCTTGCTGCTACATTAAAAGGCTGGCAATACACATTGCAGAATCCAGATGAAGCATTAAAAATAGTTTTAACATACAATAAAGAATTGAATTTAGAACAACAAAAAAAGCAATTAGAGGCAGTTATTCAGCTAATAAAATCGGGTAAAACTTCGACAGAAGGAATTGGTTTTATTGATGAAAGCCAATATGCGAATATCGATAGAATACTTAGAGAATCTGGACAAATACAAGGGAAAGTAGATATTAGAACTATTTATGATTCTAAACCGTGGCAGTCAGTGGATAAAAAAAATAAGATGTTAAAATAATTTGCTGCCTTTGTTGGTGTTTTCACCAACAACTCGGACAGTAGCTTGTTGGTGAAAACACCAACAAAGGCGTAAATTTTTTCAAAATAGCCCTAAAGCCACAAAGGCGTTCTGGTATCATATCAGAACGCCTTTGTGGCTTTGTTATAAAACTTCTTCTACACCTCAACCAATTCCTTAGCAACTACTTTCACCACCTTCTCTTTGCTGCCTTTGTTGGTGTTTTCACCAACAACTCGGACGGTAGCTTGTTGGTGAAAACACCAACAAAGGCGCAACTCAGGATTATAAAAAACTTGTTCAATCCATTCTACCTTAATGCCTTGTCTATCGGGTCGTTCTCGGGTATGTAAGAAATATTGAGTGAATTTCATCTCTTTTTTTTACAAAGTCAGCTTTTTCTTACACCTCTTCCAACTCCCTTTCCAATACCACCACCTTCTCTTTCTTCCCAAATCGCTCTTTGATTCCCTTAATTATCCAGTACATAGCTGGTACCATGACTAAGGTAAGAACGGTACTGAAACTCAAACCAAAGATAATGGTGTAGGCCAACGAACCCCAGAAAACGGCACTAAAACCGCCAATAAAAAACTGTGGGTCAAAGTCAGAAAACAGCGTTACAAAGTTGATATTCATACCAATAGCCAGCGGCACAAGTCCCAAAATACAGGCCGAGGCCGTGAGCAATACGGGCGTAAGACGAGCTGCGCCAGCTTCGATGAGTGCTTTGCGGGCTGTGTAGCCTCTCTCTCGTAGCTCTTCGGTAAACTCTATGAGCAAAATACCGTTTTTGATAACGATTCCGGCCAATGCGAAAATACCTACGCCTGTCATAATAATCGACATGGTTTTGCCAGTAATCATAAAGCCCAAGAATACGCCAATTAAACTAAACACAACGGTAAAGAAAATAATAAATGGCTTGCTCAACGAGTTGAATTGTGTTACTAATATCAAGAAAATCAAGAAGATAGCACCCAAAAAAGCCACAGCCAAAAACTGCAATGACTTCATTTGTTCTTCTTGCTCCCCACCCAGCTTGACGGCATAGCCCTGTGGCATATCTATGCCATCGACTACTTCTTTTATTTGGGCATTGACTTCATTGGGGTTAAATCCTCCCAAAACGTCAGACGACAGCGTAACGACACGCTCCAGATTTTTACGATTGATGCCGCTGTAAGTCGTTGTATATCTGATGTTTGTCAAAGCACTTAACGGAACTTGTCGCAATATACCGCCCAAATTCATGTCTCGATAAACGATGTTCATACTCAGTAGTTTTTCTATCTGGCTACGGTCTTCCGATTTTAATCTGACCATAATTGGATAGTCGTCTTTGTCGTCTCTAAATTTTGAAACTTCTGTACCAAACAACGCTCCACGTATTTGCATCGCTATTTGAGCCGTGCTGATGCCTTCTCGCTCGGCACGCTCACGGTCAATATCAACCACGATTTCGGGTTTGTTGAGTACTAAGTCAGATTTTAACTCCTCGATGCCCTGTACTCCCGACTTGTCGATGGCGTTTTTGACGTTGGCGGCTACTTTTATCAACTGGTCAAACTCTTCGCCAGCTATTTCTATCGTTACGGCCTTGCCTGTTGGCGGCCCGTTGTTTTCGGGTTCGGCAGTTACTTGTGCGCCAGCAATTCCCTTGACACGCTCACGCACTTTGGCCAAAATTTCTGATGTAGAAATACCAAAATGTACCCGTTCTTCGGCACTCTTGAAAGCAACCGTAATCTTACCCTTGTGTGGTACAATGGTTCGGTCGGGATTGAACGGGTCGCCGGCATTGATACCAATATTGGTAATAACCGAAGCCACAACGGGGCTATTTTTACCAATCACACTATATACTCGGTCTTCGAGTTGCTTCATGGTTTCGTTGGTTTTGGCAGCATCTGTACCCTGCGGCATTACACAATATACATAGACAAAGTCTGGGTCGCCACTCGGAAAAAACACCGTCTTGGGCTGAACAATACCGAGCAGGACGATTGTACCTACAAACAAAACAATGACCCCCGCAAACATCACATAGGGCCTGAAGCCCGTGATAACCCATGCGATGAGTTTACGATAACCATTTTTTAGTCTTGGAAAAGTGTTATTTTGAAACGGAACGATAATGTACGGTGTCAGGACGTAATGATTGAAAACGTACAATATTGTAATAAATGCAAACAGATTGCCAAAACCACGGTGAACCAAATAACCAAACACCGACAGCACCACCAGCACAATGAGCGGAGTACGAATAGAGCGAAACGAATGGTCTTCGTTGGCGTGTTCTTCGGTACGTTTTAGTGATGACGACGCAAAGACTGGATTCATAACATAAGCCACAAATAAACTTGCAAAAAGGGTGATTATCAATGTCAGGGGCAAGAATTTCATAAATTCACCTACAATACCCGGCCAAAA
>JAYVJH010000234.1:0-2270 GCA_043769455.1 Runella sp.
ATGCCATCGAAAAAATGTTTACAGGCCAGAAAATAAACGTAACCGAAAACCGTGCTGTGCTACATACCGCCCTACGCAATCGGTCAAATACGCCTGTCATCGCAGACGGCAAAGACGTAATGCCCGACATCAACGAAGTATTGAACAAAATGAAAGGTTTTTCTGAAAAAGTACGCTCTGGTGCATGGAAAGGTTATACCAAACAACCCATTACCGACATCGTAAATATTGGCATAGGCGGTTCTGACCTCGGCCCTGTGATGGTAACAGAAGCCCTGAAAAGTTATGCCAAAAAAGGACTGAATATTCATTTTGTATCAAACATGGACGGTACGCACATAGCCGAAACATTGGCCAAAGTAAACCCCGAGACAACGTTGTTTATGATTGCCTCAAAGACGTTCACGACCCAAGAAACCATGGCCAACGCCCACAGCGCACGTTCGTGGTTTTTGGAAACTGCCAAAGAAACTGCCCACGTAGCCAAGCATTTTGTAGCCATATCAACGAACCAGACCGAAGTAGAAAAATTTGGAATTGACCCCGTCAATATGTTTGGGTTTTGGGACTGGGTCGGTGGCCGGTATTCACTTTGGTCGGCCATTGGCCTTTCGATAGCCTGCTACATCGGTTTTAGTAATTTTGAACAGTTACTCACAGGCGCACACGAGATGGACAACCATTTTAGAAATACGCCCTTTAACAAAAACCTGCCCGTTATACTGGCGCTATTGGGTGTTTGGTATAATAATTTTTTTGGTGCCGAAACCCAAGCCATTCTGCCTTACGACCAATACCTACATCGTTTTGCGGCATATTTTCAGCAAGGCGATATGGAAAGCAACGGCAAACAAGTAGGGCGAGACGGCCAAAAGATAAACTACCAAACAGGCCCAGTGATTTGGGGCGAACCTGGTACAAATGGCCAACACGCTTTTTATCAGCTCATTCATCAAGGTACAAAACTCATTCCCGCCGACTTTATTGCACCTGCGTTGAGCCATAACCCTATTGGCGAGCATCATAAAATGCTACTGTCAAATTTCTTTGCCCAAACCGAAGCCCTCATGAACGGCAAAACGCTGGAAGAAGCCACCGCAGAACTGGTAGCCAGTGGCAAGTCAGAAACAGAAATTGATAAACTTGCACCATTCAAGGTTTTTGAAGGCAACCGTCCGACCAATTCTATTTTGGTCAAAAAAATTACCCCCAAAGTATTAGGCAGTTTGATAGCTATGTACGAGCATAAGATTTTTGTGCAGGGCATCGTCTGGAATGTATATAGTTTTGACCAATGGGGAGTAGAATTGGGCAAGCAGTTGGCCAATAAAATATATCCAGAACTACAAAACGACTGGCCCATCACCAACCACGACAGTAGTACAAACGGATTGATAACGCAGTATAAACGGTGGAGGTAGATATCAATACGGTACAAACTATCGAAATACAGGAATATTGAAAGAGTGATAAAAAATTACTATTGCTGTTAAAGTTTCAAACCAAATTTCGCCAGATAATATTGACTGCTGTATCACTATTCCTCCCAGATGTTAATATTCCTAAAAAAAAGCCAAAAACATCAAAAACATAACCAATAAACCAAACTATAATTTGTATTATATTCAATGAAAAATTACCAAATGTATATCAATGGGCAGTGGGTGGTGGCATCTGACGGCCAGACTCGTAACATTACAGACCCAGCCAATGGAGCTACGATTGGCACAGTGCCAGAGGCAACGGCACTTGAAGTCGATGAGGCCGTAGCTGCTGCCCGAAACGCTTTCGACAACACCAACTGGGGAAGTGCAGATAATGCGCTTAATCGGTCGCAGTTAATGATGGCGTTGGCAGGTAAGCTACGAGAAAATGCTGCACGATTTGCAGAGTTGGACACTTGCAACTGTGGCAAACCGCTTGTAGAGTCAGAGGGCGACGTAGCCGATGCTGCCAACTGTCTGGATTTTTATGCGGGTATTGCTACCAAAACAATGGGCGAAACAGTGTCTGTGCCAATGAATATGCAGAGCTTTGTGGTGCGTGAACCGATTGGTGTGGTGGCTCAAATTGTGCCATGGAATTATCCACTGTTGATGGGTGTCTGGAAAATAGCACCAGCGTTGGCCGCAGGCTGCACTATTGTAATGAAGCCATCGGAATTGACCCCACTCTCAATTTTAGAATTGGCAAAACTAATGGAAGAAGTCGGTATTCCGGCTGGTGTTGTCAATATCGTTACGGGTGTTGGCGAGGTGGCTGGTGCGGCA
>JAYVJH010000235.1:0-18925 GCA_043769455.1 Runella sp.
AGTTTGTTTTTTTAGGATTCATAAAATGTTGTTTAGTTTTTTACAATACAAAATTAACATTTTATTGAATCCTTATTTTTTTATGAACAAACCCTGTATTTTAGCATTAAGACGGCGACTCCCAGATGTAACATTATATTTGGCGATGCCCCAAGAAAGTTATGAATCTCTTATAAAAGACGATTTACTGGCAGAGTTTTTAGATGAATTATCTTTAAAATACATTATTTTTGACCCAGAAACAAAACAAATTGTAAAATGGATAAGCTAAAAAAATATTGTCATATCGCCGATTTGATTGTGCGAGAAATTGCTCAAAAATTAAATTTTGATAATCTTTCAGAAGCCATTTTATCAATAGATAAAGAACACAGGCAGTATATCGTTTTGTCGGACGGCTGGGAAGGTGCAGTACGTAACTACGGCCCAGTGGTTCATATTGAAGTGAAACCAAATGCCAGAGTGTGGTTACGATACGATGGTACTGACTTAGAGGTAGGCCAGGAACTATTAGACAAAGGCGTACTGTCAGAAGACTTAGTTTTGGCTTTTCACTCACCTACCATGCGTAAATATACACCCTATGCAGTGGCGTAGCGAAGTTCTTGATTATCTTTACGTCGTCAAAAAAAACAAAAACCAATGAAAAAAGTCTTGAAATGGACAGGCATTGTCTTGCTGTCGTTAGTCGCTCTATATTTTGTTGGCCCACGTGCCGACAAAGCTGTTCTTGACCCCGAAATGCCAAAAGTAGCCAATAACTTGCTACAATTAGAAAAAGACATTCAACAGTCAGAAGCCAAGTTTGACCTCAAACCCGACAATCAAGCCCGAATTGTATGGGCCGATAGTACTAAAAAACAAAAAACAAAGTACAGCATTGTTTACATTCATGGATTTGGAGCAAGTTGGGCCGAAGGCGACCCGATTCATAAACAAATTGCCAAAAAATATGGCTGCAATCTCTACCTTGCCCGACTGCACGATGCGGGCATAAGAGACCGTGAGGCATTTGACGACCTAACCCCCGAAAACCTTTGGGCAGGTGCTAAACAAGCTCTGGCCGTAGCCCAACAACTCGGCGACAGTGTGATAGTGATGGGTTGCTCGGCAGGTGGTATGCTCACTGTGGCTTTGGCTGCCCAACACCCCGAAATCAAAGCCATTATGCTCTATTCGCCTTGTATGGCTATTTATCAAAATAAACTCGCCCCCGCCACAGGCCCTTGGGGGCGGCAAATACTGAACGCCATCAACGGCACAGCCAGAGACATTACGACCTACAAACCCGACCGTGCCAACTACTGGCTCACTCGCTACCGCTCAGAAGGATTAGTGGCTCTCCAACAAACAATGGACGCAGTAGCAGAACCCGAAATATACTCCAAAATAAAGATGCCCATTTGGTTGGGCTATTACTACAAAGACGAAACAAACCAAGACATGGTGGTATCGGTTGAGGCCATGCTTGCGTTGTTTGACCAAATCGGTACGCCAGCCGCTCTCAAACAAAAAGTAGCTTTCCCAGAGTCAGGCGACCATGTCATTGCCTCCCATTTTACGTCCAAAGACATAGCTGGTGTATTGCGTGAGAGCGACAAGTTTGTGGCCGAAGTGCTGGGAATGAAGGCTAAGAAGTAAAGTAAATTATAGAATTTAACACTGAATTAACACAAGTGCTAAAATTTAACACTAATTTTGTATGTGTTCAACGAAAAATCGTGGTGTCGTGTGGTATCTCGCTCGTTGAAGCCCTAACCATGATTATTAAAAATTGAAAAATAAAATCACTGTCTCAGTAATAATGTCGGTTTACAACACCGAGTTTCACTTTGTCCAACGTGCCATCGATTCTGTATTAAACCAAGATTTTCAAAACTTCCAATTACTGATTATTGACGACGGAAGTAACAACGATACTCACAATCAGATTCTGAATTATGCAGTCAGACATCAAGATAAAATTTCTTATGTCAGACACTCAAACCGTGGACAGGCAGAGTCTATCAATTTGGGCGTGCTTCTTGCCAAGGGCGACTTTATAGCTATCATTGACTCTGACGACCAATACAAGCCCAATCATTTGAGTACTTGTCTCAAAAATATTGCAGATTTAGATCTTATCGCTTCTATGACAGACACTATCGTGGACAGTGAAGATGACTTTTATGTACCTGACAGATTTGACCAAAACAAACTCATTCATATTGATAATTGTATTTTGTTTGCTACTCTTTTTGGAAGAAAAGAAGTATTTACTGATTTAAAATTTAGGAGTGGATATGCCGCCGACTCACATTTTTTTGAGACGGCCTCCAAAAAATACCAAGTCAAAAAAGTAAACCAGAGAACTTACATTTATTATCGAAATATGCCTAATAGTATCTGTGCAAACATCAAGAAAAACATATTATTGAAAGCTGCTTAGGCGATTTGTATGCCTGTATCCAATCAACTTATTTTAGCTTGCCACATCACGGGCATCTATGACGTAAACCGTAATAACGTTCTGAAAGACGATGATTATGGGCTTGTCAAAGAATGGGCTGAGTCTGTCCGAGTTTTGGGTTTAAGTGGTGTTATTTTTCATAATAATTTTTCAAAAAGTACTGTTCAAAAGTATCAGAATGAGTGCATTGAGTTTGTTGAAATAGAACACGATAGACAATTTAACCCAAATGTTTATCGCTATTTGGTTTATCAAGATTATCTAAATAAATACAACAAAGGGATAAAAAGCCTGTTTGTAACCGATGTGTCAGACGTTGTTGTTGTCAAAAATCCTTTTGAAGATGCACTCTTTAAAAACGATACAAATATACTTTTTTGTGGCGACGAACCCAAAATTCTGGATAATGACTGGATGAAAAACCACTCCGAGTATTTGAGAAATCAGATAGCAGATTATGCCGATTATGAAGAACAGTTTAAAAACGAAACGCTGCTAAACTGTGGTATAATTGGCGGGAGCATTCATGTAATGCAAGAACTAATTGAAAAACTAAGCCAAACTCACCGACACTACAACTCTAATAACCAAACCGCCTACACTGGCGACATGGGGGCTTTTAATTACATAGCCCGAACCCAGTTTAATGATCGATTGCATCATGGTTTGCCATGTAACACTGTCTTTAAAGAATACCAAACAGAACGGCAAGACTGCTGGTTTAGGCATAAATAACTGGTTTTGCTGTACCAATAAATCTTGGTTTTGTCTTACTTGGCGCTCTATCGTTTTATCAAAAACTCGTCAAAGTTCATAACCGTACTCGCTACTACCGTCAGAGCTGCTAACTGCGGTTTTGATGCCTTTTTGTCAATCGGGTATTCGCCTACTTTTAGCAATTCGTTTACTCGCTTTGGATTTTCGCTGAAGTCTCCGTATTCTTCCAAATATAATTTTTCTAATAATACTACTTCGTTGGGGCGAGGCTGCCGAGAAATCAAAGATTGAAAAATCGCTTTCAGTCTGGCACTTGAAACTGCTACTGTGGTTTGCTCTATATTCTTACTCACGACCCACGATTCTTGACCCATGACTCTTTGTGCCAATACCCTTGCGGCCTCTACAAACTGCGGGTCGTTGAGCGTTACGAGGGCTTGTAGGGGCGTGCTGGTTTTTTGACGACGAACCGAGCAGCTATGTCGCTCGGCGGCATCGAAGTTGAGCATCATCGGTGCTGGTGAGCTTCGTTTCCAGATGGTATATAGACTTCGGCGATAGAGGCTGTCGCCGTGGTTTTGTACATAACTGACGGCGTTGCGAGTAGCCAATGCTTCCCAAATACCAGATGGCTGATAGGGCAGCACGCTCGACCCGCCGATTTTTTGGTTCATCAAGCCGCTTGCAGCCAGTGCCGCATCTCGTACTTGCTCGGCGGCGTAGCGGTAGCTGGGGCCACGGGCATAGCGTTTGTTGTCGGGGTCGAGGTCTCGTAAGTGGTCATTACAGTTAGACGATTGCTTGTACGTTGCCGACATCACGATTAGTTTTTGCATCTGTTTATAGTTCCAGCCCGATTCTCTAAACTGCATCGCCAGCCAGTCCAATAGTTCCAGATGTGTAGGCAAGTCGCCCTGATTACCAAAATCTTCTGCCGAAACTACCAGTCCTTTACCAAAATATTGCTGCCACATTCGGTTTACGATTACTCGGGCAAAAAGCGGATTTTGGTCGTCGATTAGCCATTTGGCCAGCCCCAGCCTATTGCGTGGGTAGTGGCTGGGCATCTTAAAAAACTGGTCGGGGGTGTCTGGCGATACCGCCTCTGATGGAGCATCATAAACCCCTCGCTGCAATATAAAACTCTTGCGAGCAACGGTGCGCTCTTTCATTACCATCACGTTTATTTGTTTATTCAGAATCTCGGTTTCTTCGCAAATTAGTTCACGAGATTGCAATAAATGCTGTTGAAATTGTTTGTCAAAATTGTCTAAATAATAACTCAAAAGGGCTTCTTGCTGGGGTTTGGTACGTTGATTGTCAGGTAGTTTCAATAACTTTATTACTTCATTGTTTTGCGTAAATAGGCTTTTTACTTCGAGCAAATTAAGCGAGCGAGTATAAATTTTGAGGTCGTCAATCTGGAAATTTTTGGTTTTTTGGTCAGAAATTCTCCCTATCATCATGTTGTCAGTGTACCAGTTTGTTTTGTTTTTGCCGTACAAAATACTCTCTGTCAAGTTATTGGCCATGACTCTGACTTTGGCTTCTTGACCATTGACGTAGAGCTTAACGCCATTGGCTTGACTGAGGCCGTTGTAAGTAAAAGCAAAATGTGTCCAGGCGTTTATTGGAAACTTTTGGAGGGTTTCTACATCAATCGCATTGTCGGGCCAAACGTGGCTCATCATAAATTGTAGTCGTCCGTCTGGCAGTCGGTTTACGTTCCAGCCTCGGTAGCCGTTCATCACCCCGTTTGACTTATGAAAAAGCGTACCAACCGTTTTGTTACTCTTAATATTGAGCCAAATACCAACAGAAAAAGGCTGGTCTCGTTCAAAATAAACAAATCCTGATCCAAAGTTTACTGCATTGTCTCCAAAAATGGCTCTTCCTCGGCCTATTTTACCCACTACCGAAGCCACATTTGAGAGGCTATCGTCGCCTTCGGCAGTTATTTTATGTTTGGCAATAGCTAAGTTATGAAAATCTTTACCCTTTGGTTCGTCAAATGTAAAATGGCCTAATAAATCTTTTTTGTCAATTACGGCCATACTTTCGGGCTGCCGCTCGACTTGTTTTAGCCAATTTTCAAAACGGCTATTATAGTCATTTTTGTTCAATACTTTGGTTTCGACCGATAGTTTGGTTCGTATAAATCTAAGTTTACGCTCGGCTTCGGGGGTTGGTAGCGTTATGGTTGGGCTGGCTTCGCCATTGTATGGTATTTGGCCGTTTTCGTTGTTGTTATTAAAAAAAGCAAAAAGCGAATAATAATCTTTCTGGCTGATGGGGTCATATTTGTGGTCGTGGCAGCGAGCGCACTCAACAGTAAGCCCCAGAAATGCTTTACCGAAAGTATTGGCACGGTCGGCAACGTATTCGGTACGGTATTCTTCTGGTACAATGCCGCCCTCTTGGCTCTGTTGATGATTGCGATTGAAGCCCGTTGCCACATATTGCTCTTTGGTAGGCTTGGGGAGCATATCGCCAGCAAGCTGCCAGAGCGTAAACTTATCGAAAGCCAAATTTCTATTGAACGACCCAATGACCCAATCTCGGTATGGCCACATCGTTCGTAGGCCATCGTCTTGGTAGCCGTGCGTGTCGGCATAGCGGGCTACATCGAGCCAGCTCACAGCTTGGTGTTCGCCAAAATGCTTGTTTTGTAGTAGTTTATTTACAACTCGTTCGTAAGCATGAGTAGAAGTGTCGGCCAAAAACCCCTCGACTTCTTGCGGCGATGGCGGCAAGCCAATCAAGTCCATATATACCCGCCTCAGCAATGTTGTTTTGGTAGCCTCGGGCGAGGGTTGTAGTGTTGGCGTGTTGTTTTCGAGTTTTTGTAAAATAAAATTATCAATCGGATTTTTGACTTTATCTATATTTTTGACAACAGGAATCTGATATTTTTGAGGAGCAACAAACGACCAATGAGGCTTATAAACAGCCCCCTGCTCGACCCATTTGACCAAAACTGCTTTTTCGTATGCCGATAGCGTAAGGTGTGTGTCGGGTTCGGGCATCACATAGTCGGCTTTGTCAGACAGTATTCGCTGAATGACCTCACTCTTGGCGGCGTTGCCTTCAACGATAGCCATAAGCCCGCCCTCACACTCTTTGTTATAGGCATCTTCGGCAATGTCCAATCGCAAGCCTGCTTTTTGTTTGCTTTTGTCTGGGCCATGGCACACAAAACAGCGGTCAGACAAAATGGGCTTGACGTGAAGATTATAATCGATTTGTTGGGGTAGTAATACTGTGGCCTCGGCTACATCTTTGGGCAAATTGAGGTGCGTACAGCCATTCAAAGCTACTATCATTGCCACAAATAATACTTGATAGAGTTGATGTATTTTCATTTGTCTAATTTATTTTAAGGAGTCATGAGTATGTAGTAGGGAGTCGTGAGTCAAATACAATGCTGTTAATCAGTGAGTTATCAAAATTAAAATACTGTATTAGTTTTGAATGAGTACTTAAATAAGTTCATTGACACATTGATTTTGCGAATTTGACTTAAATCGTTGTAGGATATTGTAAAAAACGAATGATTGTATTTCTATTCCCACAAAGCCAATACAAATCGTCTAACTTGTATATGTAGTATAGCGTTATAAAAGTTGTCAAATTTACAGTATCAGTCCCATTACAACTCCAGCCACTATAATCACAAATGGAGGTGTTTTGGTAAAGTTCAAAACCAAAATCGTAGCCAAAATGATAAGTAGTGCATGGTAGTTGGTCATCAGTGGTTGAGTCATTCGGAGGGCTGCTGCTATGGTGAGACCAACACTGGCGGCATTGATACCCTCCAACGATGCCCGAACGCCACGGTATTTTTTGAGGTCGTCCCAGAACCGATATACAAAAAATATCAAGAATGTACCCGGCAAAAATATACCCAGACTGGCCACTCCGCTGCCTAATA
Organism: Runella sp.; assembly: GCA_043769455.1. Lineage (GTDB taxonomy): Bacteria > Bacteroidota > Bacteroidia > Cytophagales > Spirosomataceae > JAYVJH01. Next base: position 7,098 of record JAYVJH010000235.1, read on the forward strand.
ATTGCCCAAAAATACCTTCTGCTCGCATAGACAATGCGCCTATGTACGAAGCCATCGAAAACACAGGCCCAGGCACAATCTGCGACAAAGCCATGCCCGACAAAAACTCTTGCCGACTTAAATAGTGTTTAAACTCAACAAATTCGGTATAAAGCATGGGCGTAAGTACCTGCCCTCCACCAAAAACTAAGCTACCGTTTCGATAAAAATTTTCAAAAAGACGAATAGGAAGATTTTGGGTGATATAGCCCAATATAGCGGCCAAAATTAAAATGCCGAGCCATAAGCCAAAATTTTGCCATTCGATTTTGATGGGTAGTTTCTTCATTTTTTTTTGTTCACGGTATTTTTGAGCCGTTATCAATCCACCCAAAATGATAACAACGGGCGTGAGCCAAGGCGACCGAAAAACAAACGCCAATATACCCGACACAGTCATAATGACCCAGTCAGAGGGTAATTTAATGAGTTTTTGACTCATTTTTAGGCCACCAAAAACTAAAAAACCAATGGCTATTGGCTCAATAAATCGGGTGAAGGCAAGCGAAATATCGTGAATTTCTAAATACCTAATGCCAATAGCGGCGGTAGTCATAAAGGCTACTGCGGGCAATACCCAGATGAGTAATGTCAGGTAAGCCAGACTTGGTCCACCGATTTTGAATCCCAATGCCGTAATAGTTTGTGTGGACGTTGGGCCTGGCAATACTTGGCAAAGTGCCTGTAATTCAAATAGTTCGGCTTCGGTAAGGTAGCGGCGTTTTTCTACCAGTCGCTTCAAAAACATAACCAAATGTACCTGCGGCCCGCCAAAACAGGTGAGCGACAGTATCAGTACGTCTTTTAGAAAGATGACGTACCGAATACGGCGAATGGGTGTATGAGTAGTAGTGCTTGACACTGTTTTGTTATCGTTTGTTAGACCACTATTTTATCAAGATTTTTTTAGTCCCAATTCAATCAGTCTTTCGTTCAGAAACTCGCCAGCGGTCATATCGACATACATTTTTGGGTGAGAGGCATCGACACAGCTATCCAAACAAGCCAAGTTCATGTTGGCACGTGGGTGCATAAAAAACGGAATTGAGTAGCGAGGCTGATTCATCAGTTCTCGTGCAGGGTTCACTACTTGGTGTATCGTAGATTTGAGTTTGTGGTTAGTGAGTCTGTCCAACATATCGCCTACATTTACCACTATTTGGTCGGGCAAGGCTGTAATAGCTATCCATTTGCCGTCTCGTCTCAATACCTCCAGTCCATCGGCACTTGCACCCATGAGTAGCGTAATGAGGTTGATGTCGCCATGTGCCGCTGCCCGTACTGCGCCCTCTGGTACGGTATTTGGGTCGAGTGGAAAATAGTGTAATGCCCTCAAAATACTATCGCCGTTGTGTACTTTTTCTTCAAAATATTGTTCGTCCAAATTCAAATAAATAGCAATAGCTCTCATAATGACTCGCCCTGTGTTTTCAAAAGTCTTGAATACTTCAAGGGTATATGTTTCAAAATCAGGTATTTCAGCAGGAAATACATTGGCGGGCATATCGCCCTCGGGCTGTGGCTGGCCTACATGATAAAACTCTTTGAGGTCGGCTACCTTGAAGCCCTTTGCTTTTTCTCGGCCTTTGCCAATATAGCCTCGCTGTCCGTTCAACTCTGGAAAATCGTATTGGGCCTTTACTTCGTTGGGTTGCTGAAAGAAGCCTTTTACGGCTTCGTACAGATTTGTCCGTAAGGCATTGGTCAGGCCGTGATTTTTGATGGCCACAAAACCAATGTCATTAAAAGCCTCGCCGAGTTGGGCTACAAATCGAGCTTTGAGATGGGCATCGCCCGAGGTAAAATCGGCCAAGTCCAAAGATGGAACGCTCTCTAAAAGTTGTTTTTCGGTTGTCATAGTTGTAATTTATAACGTAAAATTTATAATTGATAATGCAAATCACTATTACTGAGCGGTACGGTTTTTGTTAAGCGAAATTAAATAGGTAAATGATTTGAATGTTAATATCTTGACTAATAAAATTTTTGATGCAAATCAAAATTAAGTCCTTTTTGTCAGTTTTTAACCACTATCAATTTTTATACCCGCTCAGTAATGCTTCAAGACAATGATTAGAGGCTTAGAAAACTGACGTATTGTATTTTTAAAATCATTAAAGATTAAATATACAGTTGGCTTGTGGTGGCTCATCGTACAAAATTGCAAGTACGTTTTTGGCTGTCTGCACGCACATATTTTGGTATGTGGTGGCTGTTAGGCTACTCACGTGTGCCGTTATGAGTGTTTTTGGGTGAACTATCAGCGGGTCTGTCGAGTGCGGTGGGGGCGAAGTGGGTACGTCTGCGCCATATCCAGCCAGCCGCCCTGTGTTGAGTGCATTGAGCAAAGCCACCTTGTCAATGAGTTGCCCTCGGGCAGTGTTGATGAGTATAGCAGTGGGCTTTATGTATCGTAAGGCGGCGGCATCAATTAGGTTTTGGGTCTGGGCGTTAAGTTCCAAATGAACTGAGATAACGTCGGCCATGGTCAATAGTTTCTCTTGACTCACGTACTGATATGCAACATCTTTTTTTGATTTTGACCAATACACTACCGTCATTCCCAGCGCCTCCGCAATACGTGCTACTCTGAGGCCGATGTTTCCCAAACCCAAAATTCCGATAGTTTTGCCACCTACTTCGTCACTCACAAATGTATTACGGGCTGCCCAGTTGCCTTTTTTTACATCACCAACGGCCTGATATAAATTACGTTGCAACATCAACATCAGGGCTATGGTATGCTCGGCTACGGTGGCGGCGTTTGAGCCTGGTGCATTGATGACCTTGATTTGGCAAGCCGTGGCGTGCCGAACGTCGATATTGTCCAATCCCACACCACAGCGAGCTATGACTTTTAGGTTGGGACAGGTGTTTATCAAATCGGCGGTTACTTTGCCAATACCTCTGGTAATGATGGCATCGACGTTGCGTAGTACATCGGCATTATAATTGTTTTCAAAACCATTCAAAAGTACTATACTACTGTCGGCCTGTAATATTTTGTATGCTTTGGGGGCAATGGTTTCTAAGAGCAAAATAGTCATCTGTTATTTATGATAAAGTGTTGCATCTTTTGATTTATAGCCCCTAAAATCGTTGCGGCCAGATACATAAATACCTGCTTGATATAGTTCATCTTCAAAAATAGCGGGGTCAATATAACTATCAGGTGCTGACGACAATTCGACCAGATTGCCAGATGGGTCTCTGACAAATAGTTGGATTGCGCCGTCGGGTAGCTGGCGTACTTTACCCCAAGGTGCGGTGTCGATGATGCCGAGGGCTTTCATTCTAAAAAAAACACTACTAATGTCATCGACTTGTACGCATATATGGCCTCTGAACGAATACACATCGTTCCATTCCGTGAGGTGGAGTTGTTGCTCGTCGTTAAATTTGAAAAAAGCCGTTGGATAGTCGAACAAAAAAGCGGGCAATGGCTCTAAGCCCAGTTCTCGTTCATAAAACTCACAGGCCGCTTCGAGGTTACTCACCACAAGGGCTACATGATTGATTTTTAGGGCTTTGGGCATAGCGTTGGTGTTATGTCTAAAATAGTTGAGTTTAAGATTGACTACTTACAACAATAATGAATGAACTCTCGACTAAATATAATTGAACAATTTTGGTTTGCAAAAATATAGTGGATTTTGATTTGATTATAGGCTGTTTTTTTGTGAATCTTACAGGTTTCTGCCCTAAAATTGTTCCATTTGTATATCTATCTGTATTTTTGTACTTAAAATTTTATTTTCTTTATTTTATTTACCAATAGCTATGTTTACAAATCTCAAAGCAGGTATATTTATTACGCTTGCCGTCTTGTTTATTACCTTTACTTTTTATGGCTGGCAGCTTGCCAAAACCCCCAACCTCCAAGCCGATAAGCCAGAGGCTTTTGTACTCTTGATTCCCGATGGCTCAACGTATGAGTCGGTGCTGGATACACTCAAAAGAAACGATGTCGTCAATGACTTTATGTCGTTTAGGTTTATGGCCAAACTACTCAACTACCCAGAGCGAGTGAAGGCTGGACGGTATGTTATTAAGTCCAACTCTGGTAACTTGCAAGTCATAACCAAACTCAGAAATGGCCTACAAGATGCCGTTAAGCTCACTTTCAATAATATTCGTCTCAAAGAAGACCTGATAGAGCGCATAGGCCGTAAGTTTGCTTTTGGGCCAGTAGTGCTGGGTCAGATGCTCAACGATGGGGTCGTTTGCCAAAAATACGGCCTTGATACTGCCAATATTGTTAGTATGTTTTTGCCCAATACCTATGACTTGTTTTGGAATACCAAACCCGAAAAGCTACTCGACCGAATGCACGATGAATATAAGAAGTTTTGGACATCGGCACGCTTAGACAAAGCCAAGGCCATTGGCCTCAGTCCTGCTCAGGTGTCGGTAATGGCCTCAATAGTCGATGCCGAAACCAACCAAGAAGACGAAATGCCACGTGTAGCAGGAGTATATCTCAACCGTTATAACCTGCCTATGCCACTTCAAGCCGACCCAACGGTGATTTTTGCATGGCGAGATTTTGACATCAAACGAGTAACAGAACGGATATTGGCCATACGGTCGCCGTACAACACCTACCGCAACCAAGGCTTGCCCCCCAGCCCAATCAACCTGCCGAGTACAGTGGCCATTGATGCCGTCCTGAACGCCGAACAGCATGATTATTTATATTTTTGTGTAAAACTCGGCGACGATGGTAAGTTTACAGGCCACCACGAGTTTGCCGTTACTTACGAAGACCATCAAAACAATGCCCGACTATACCAAAAACGACTGAACGAAATGAAAATTCAGCAGTAATCTAATGTTTATATACCAACACACGGGCATCAGAGTTCGTTATGCCGACACCGACCAGATGGGCTATGTTTATTACGGCAATTATGCTCGTTTTTATGAAATTGCCAGAGTGGAAGCCTTGCGAAGCATGGGCCTGACATACAAAGAAGTAGAAGACAGCGGTACGATTATGCCTGTTTTCGATAATTATTCTCGCTACTGGCAGCCCGCTCGCTACGATGATTTGCTAACAGTAAAGGTTATAGTTAGAGAACTTCCACTTGTGAGAGTTATATTTGAATACGAAATAACAAATCAAGATGGTGTTTTGGTCAATACTGGCAAAACAACCCTTGTATTTCTCAATACCCAAAGCCAACGCCCAGTGCGTGCGCCCAAAATATTTGTCGAAAAACTAAGATTATTTTTTGAGTAAAATAGCACAATATGAATTTATTGCTCCAAAAAATAGCCCATACTTTTGACGAAGTGGTGAGAAAAAAATATTTTTTTGCCAAAAGTGTTTCCGTAGTAGATATTTGGACTTTACTAATCGATAAACTACTGCTCTACAACATTGACCAGCGAGCCGCCGCAGTGGCTTATAACTTTACACTGGCTGTTTTTCCTACAATTCTGTTTTTGTTTACCCTCATTCCTTATATTCCAATAGACGATTTAGATAAAATAATCATGAAAAACCTCAGAGGGGGTATGCCAGCATCGATATATGAATTTGCATCAAATACCATTTATGATATAGTTATCAGAAAACAGGGCGGAATACTCTCTTTTGGTTTTTTGTTGGCATTGTTTACAGCTACCAATGGCATGGGTGCGTTGATGACTGCCTTTAATATGGCCAATCGAACTGTTGAGGGGCGCAAACGTAGCTATGTTCGTACTCGGCTGGTTGCTTTGTGGCTTACCTTAGTGTTGTCGCTGGTAATGATTACGGCTATATTGGGTATCATTGTTGGTGATTTTTTATTGGTTTATATGGGCAAAAAAATACTGGCCAATGAAACTATTATTCTTTGGCTCATTGGTGCGTTGCGTTACGTTACAATGTTTGGTACTTTTTGGGCGGGGGTTTCAATTATTTACCGCTATGCTCCCGACACTAAATACGGCTGGCGGTTGTTTAATTTGGGTTCTTTTACCACAGCATTGCTCATTATTTTGGCTACGGCGGGTTTTTCATACTATCTTTCCAATTTTAGTACTTACAACAAACTCTACGGTTCAATCGGTACTATTATCGCTCTCGTGATATGGTTTTATTTGATAGCACTTATGCTTATTTTTGGTTTTGAACTCAATATCAGTATTTGGAAAGCCAAACACCACCGCAAATAAAAAAATGCCGCTTACATACGCAAGCGGCATTTACATACTACCCTAACCCATAAAAAAAGATGCGTTCATATATTTTGTACTAATTGCATCAGTCTAAATGTTATAAAAATCGTGCCAAAGTCAAATATAAAGAATATAATTAGGGCGTTTTGTTGTGTATAGTATTCTAAGTATTTGATAGTGAGGTTTTTATATAAAATATTTTTCAACTAAAATGTAACTACTTTTATTTAGAGCGGTCTTAATGTATGTAAACTTACCCAATGATAGTATCACCGTTAAATAAAAACTCAATTCTATCAAAAACAACTTCTACATAATTTGTGTATTATTGTCTATTATCAACTTGTATATTTTAGAAAATAGTTACTGATAATTAAGTCAAAAATATGAGCGTCCAAGTAACAGTTATATGTACTTGCTATAACCAGCAAACCTTTGTCAAGGAATGCTTACGGTCAGTTGTTAGTCAAAGTTATGATGATATTCAGCTTATTGTCATCGACAATGCCAGTACCGATGGTTCAGGTTGGGTTGTCAAAGAGTTTATGCGAGACTATCCCGACATCGTTTACATTCCCAACGCTATCAATATCGGGCTGTGCGCTGCTTTTAATAAAGGACTCGAAAAAGCTACGGGTAAGTACATAATCGACCTCTCTGCCGACGACGTAATGACGCCCGACAGAATAGAAAAGCAAGTAGAAGAATTTGAAAAACTACCAGCCGACTATGCCGTGGTTTTTTCAAATGCCAGTTATATTGACGAAAAAGGCAAACAAATGGGGTTTCATTATTCGCTCAATAAACAAAAACGGGCGGCCATTCCAACAGGAAATGTCTATAAGGAAATACTAAGACGGTATTTTATTTGTACACCGACAATCATGGTCAGAAAATCTGTGTTGTTCAGTTTGGGCGGCTATGACGAGAGCCTTAGTTATGAAGATTTTGATTTTTTTGTTCGCTCGGCACATAGTTACAAATACCACTATATTGACGAAGTATTGACACGAAAAAGAGTGCTAAAAACATCTCTTGGCACGCAGTTTTACAAAGTGGGCAACGATATGCTCAACTCAAGCTGGGCTGTTTGCAACAAAGCCTATGACCTCAATCATTCACAAGAAGAATTTGACCTGTTGGCTGTCAGAATCAGAGAATTTATCAAAAAATGTTTTGTAGCACAAGACCCAAGTTCGGCAGTTAAATTTAGAAAATTGTTGAACTACATTGAAGAACCAGGCTGGAAAACCAATACCCTCGTTTGGCTATGTCGTTTGCGGTTGCCAGTCAATGTATTTTATCAGTTTTATGCTCGCTGGCAGGCAAACCGCAACTTAGCTTTAATGCAAAAAGGAATGTCATACATTCAGTTAAATGCGTAGATTTGTGGTAGAATTGTGAGACAAAGAAAATACATCTTACATCAAATATCGGAAGCCATGTCTGCCCAATTCCTAACCATTCACCCCCAAACCCCAGAAGCCCGCAAAATAAAACAAGTAGTCGATTGTTTGCGAAATGGGGGTATCGTTATCTACCCGACCGATACCGTTTATGCCCTCGGTTGCGACATACATAACGCCCGTGCCGTTGAGCGTATTGCCAAAATAAAAGGAATCAAGCCTCAAAAAAACGATTTTTCGTTTATCTGTTCAGACCTTAGCCACATAGCCGACTATGCCAAGGTGGGTAACAATGCCTTCAAAATCATGAAAAAAGCCCTGCCAGGGGCTTTTACGTTTATATTGGAAGCCAGCCACAAAGTGCCCAAAATACTCAATACCAATAAGAAAACGATAGGTATTCGCATACCCGACCACGCCATTACGCACCTGATAGTAAAAGAATTGGGAAACCCGATTATTACGACATCTATCAAAGACGATGACGACGTGCGAGAGTACCTAACCGACCCCGAAGAGATTTTTGAGCGGTTTCAGCACAGTGTAGATATTGTCATTGATGGGGGCTTCGGTGGTCTTGTGCCATCGACAGTTGTAAATGCTACTGACGACGACTTTGAGGTCGTAAGGCAAGGCTTAGGCCAGTGGACTTGGTAAAACTCAGAGTTTGGCTATATATTTGCGGCCCAACATTCGCATTTGTTGGGCTATTTGAGCTGTGCGATGATTGACATAGTTTGATGGGTTTTTGATAGAAAAACGCAACGGGCTGGGCAATACCGCCGCTATACGAGCAGCCTCGCTGCGAGTTAGTTCATAAGCCGACTTGCTATAATAACGCTGCGCTGCGGCTTCTACTCCAAAGGTCATTGGACCGGTTTCGGCTATATTTAGATATACTTCGAGTATGCGCTCTTTGCCCCAAATCAATTCTATCAAAACCGTAAAATAAACCTCTAATATTTTACGAATATAACTGCGACCGTGCCACAAAAATACATTTTTGGCCACTTGCTGTGAAATTGTGCTTGCTCCCTTAATTTTTTTGCCACGCATATTGTTCTTGAATGCACCATTCATAGCTTTAAAATCCATACCCCAATGGTTAGGAAATTGCTGGTCTTCGGAAGCCACAACGGCCAGAGCTGCTTCTTTGGAAATATTGTCATAAGAAGTCCAGTCGCTATAAATCTTTGAACTTCGGCCATCGGCGATGGCCTCAAACTTACGAGCAACACTATGAGGCGTAAACCAAACAGGCATAAATTTGAGAACAACGACCCAAATCACAGAGCCAATCAGAAAATATAAAATTCCCTTTAATAAATAAGATTTGGCCACCGATAGCCAGCTTTGTGTGGCTACTTGCTGGCTTTTGGGTCTGGGTATTGGGTTGGGGTTGATACGGTTTGTGGGCATAAAGTTAATTTTTGAACGTTAGAAAAATATATTCAACAGTATCTCTCTTTTTTGTTTGAGACTACACAAAAGCTAACAGACTAAGAAATAAAAAGTGAATACGCTTAGATTTATGCAAATAACTCAATTTGTCCATCGTTTACTGGTTTCATTTCGTCAATAAAACTGTCCCATAAACTAAGTGTTAAATTGAAACAATACATTTCATTCAATTTTTGTATTTTGGTTTCTAAATATTTTTTGTCTGTTGTAGTTGCCAATTTTAACAAATCAATTCGCATCAAAACATCTTTTGTGAAAGTTCTTTTAGCGTCTGCAAAAGTTACTGATTTTAAAAATCGTACAGTTGTGTCAGAATTGAGAAGTATTAAGGCATAAACTGCAAATTCAATTTTGTTAAATCCTATTAAGTAACAAGTATCGTCAAGCATTACAGGTTTTTCATTTTGTGGTAAAATCAATGTAAAATGAAAAGTTTTGTAAAGTCCCGAAATCGCAACTTTGTAGGGTTTGAAAGAATAATCGCCAATTCCAAAAATAGAAAATGCTGGTTTACTATTATAAATACTTGATTTTCTGGCATTAAAACTATCTTGGTGGTCTGTCAAATATTGAAATGTCTTTGGAAATTCGTCTTTAATATATTTTGTTTCTTGCCCAACTTTCTTTTGAGTTACGATAGTAAATTTTCTTGTCTGATTGATTACTGTATTTTTTAAGTCAGAACTTTTCAGTAGTCCATAAACCAAACCATTTTCTAATTCTATTTTTTCATTTAAACCATTTACAAAATGTCCATTTAGAGGGTCGCCTCCCGACGGAGTGTCGCCCACTTTGTCCAATTCCATAATACTTGAACAATCGTGTTTTAAACCTTGTCGCCAAACAAAAGGACATTCTCCATCTATGTTTTTTGTATGAAAGTATGTATCAATGTTTGAAACAAACTTACTACCTATCCAGCCAAATTTTAATGCCAAATTTTGATTATTGTAAAAATTATATTCAGTGCAAAAGTTATCAGAATTTGATTTGAGTTTACAGTAAAATAAAGATGCTTCAACAGAAACATTAAATTCCTTTTTACTATCAATACAATGTTTTTCTATGCCGGTGATAAAATATTTATTTTTTGCTTGGTCAGAAACAATATTTTTGATGACTGAATTTTTAACCAATAAAAGTAAATGACCATTCATATTCTGAAAAATATCAAGTATTTTCAATGTAATAAATTCTGCAATATCAAAATTGCCCTTGCCTGTCATTGCATCTAATCCGCTATGATTTTTAAAATTAGACTTTTTAGGCAAATTCACGGATTGCCGCCCAAATGAATTTAAAGTGCCTAATTTTGAATTGGTAACCCAAGGTGGATTACCAATAATCAAAAGTTTTTTTTCTGAAAATTGTTTGGCTAATTTTTTAAAATCGTAATCAAAAACATCACAATGAACGATTGAAATTTCTGGCGGGCGGCGTTCCGCTTTTTGTTCTTGTTGATTGTTTAAATAAAATTCAATGATATTAAACTTCGTTTCCCAGATGTATGGTTTGTAAATTTCAATACCAATAACGTATTCAATACTTTGAAAAGTAGATAACGAAGCGATAATAAAATTACCTTTTCCGCAAGTTGGTTCAATGATAATTTGTGGGTTAGCGGTTTTGCTATCTAAAAACAAAGTAACTTTTTTGGCTAAATCTTCGTTGGTCTGAAAATCACCATATTCAGCTCTATCAGGTTCTGAAATAATGTTGTTAGCAATAGAAACAGTTTTTTTTAAAACTTCTAATTCGTCATCGTTTTCAAAAAAATGAGTAATGCCAAAAGCGTCATTCATCTTTTGATTTGCAGTTTCATAAGACGCAAAGTTTTTCAGAAAACTTTTTAAATATTCTGAAACTTGGTAAGGAATGTTAGCTTCAAATATCTTCATCAAGGTTTAATTTTATCAATTATTTTATTGATGCCATCTACATTTTCGGAGAGAGTTACAATTCTTTGATATTGTAACCTCCATTGTAAAGCATTAGAAATTGTCAAATAACCTTGTTCTGGAGGTGTTTCAAAAATTTGTTCTGCCAATTGTTGTAATGTAATTTCATCGGCTGGGATATTCTTGTCGTTCAAGTAAGCAATAATATCTTCGATATTGGCTTTGTCCTTTACCATTTCACGAAGTCTAAATGTAGTTGTATAGTCGGCAGTTCTTTCTTTTGATATGAATGAGCAACTAACAAAATCAAGATTAGCTGTTTTGCTTTTTGGGTCATCAATTTTGTCATAAACGAATACAAGCAAATTATAACCAAGCCCAAATATTTTTTGTTTAGCGTCCCTAAAAGGGCAAGAAGATTGAGGTTGTTTGATTGACGTAACTTTTATGTCAATATCAACCGAAGGTAAGTCAATCCCTTTTGCGGAAGAACCGATTTTTAGTTCGTATTTGTCAGCAAGATATTGCTGAAATTTATGTTCAATATGAGTTCCAATAGCTTTTCCGTCAGTTACTCCATAAAGTTCTGTGTTTGGTGTCTTTGATTGAGAAATACAAAATATCTTTGCTTCAATTATGACATTCTCTATTGTCAAATTCTGTTTCATAATGCAAATTTACAAATTTTGTCTTAGTTGGTTGGGGGTGATACGGTTTGTGGGCATAAAGTTAATTTGTTACAGGGGTCAATTCATCAAACAACAAACAAATCTGATACGATTCGGTCGGCAAAGAGTTTACCGCTCGGAGTGAGGTACATTACGCCATCGTCAATGGTTAGCCATTGTTTTTCTAT
>JAYVJH010000236.1:0-9932 GCA_043769455.1 Runella sp.
CAAAATCACGTTGCCAGTACCCAACCCAACCGATTTGTTATATCTCAAAGCCCGTAGTATATCGGTAGCTGGGGTTGTCAAGGAGGTAGGTATGGAGTCTGTCAAAGACATCGATGAGCAAGGGCGTACGTTTAAGATTTTGGCCGTTGAGGGTCTGGAAGTAGGTGGTGAGCTGGAGTATGTGGCCGTTTATCGTAAAAATAGTGCCGTTTTTGGGTCTGAAATATTACAGAGCGAAGTGCCAATTAAGCAAACTGACTTTCGGATTATTGCGCCGTCGTATCTACAATTTGAGGCAAAAGTATATAACAATTCAGCTATTGCTCAGACAGATACAGCGGCTATGATTAGGATTGTGAGTATAAAAATCAATGACGTTAAGCCAATAACCGAAGAAAAATATGCCAATCTACGAGCCAATCTCGTTCGGGCAGACTACAAACTGTCTTACAACGTGAGCCGTGGCGAGCAGCGGCTCTACACTTGGCAAGAAGCAGCCGATACGTTTTATGACTACCTAACAACTGGTGAGGAGGAATCTCGAAAGGCGATTGAGGCATTTGTAGTAAAAAATAAAATAAAAGGGCTACCATCAGAGGCGGCCATCAGAGCCATAGAAAACTACGTCAAAACCAATATTGCCGTTAAAGAAGATGCTCAGACGGAGTCGGCGGAGCAAGTACTCAAAAACCAATACGCAACCGAGGCGGGTGTGGTTAGGTTTTATGTTTCGGCCTTGAAAGCTCTAAAAATTCCGTTTGAAATAGTGGTAGGCAACGACCGCACAAAACTGGCGATTGATAAGGATTTTGAATGTTGGAGTGGCTTAGATAAATATTTATTGTACTTTCCGCAGACCAAAAAATACTTAGACCCTACCAATTTGTTTTGTAGATATGGGCTAATTGACCAAAATCTGGAAGGCAATAATGCGTTGTTTATTGAGTCAAAAAAAATGTCTAATGGTCTTAGCGAAGTCAAAGGGGAGATTCGGTTTGTACCTTTTTCGACACCAGCCACCAACCGTGACGACATGACGGCTAACGTAACGTTTTCGACAACCTTTGACCAGATTCAGGGACGAATAGAGCGCAGTATGTCAGGCCAGATGGCTATACTACGGGTTTATTATTACATTACTAAGGTAGCAGAAGACCGCAAAAAACTAACAGACTTTTATCTTAAACAACTACTAAAACCCGATGCCGTTTATAGTAACGTAACTTTCAAGAATACAAACGTACTGACCAACGAAGCCGATAAGCCGTTTGTGATTGGCTCAGATGTGGCATTGAAGAGCATTATTGAGCGTGCAGGCAAAAAATATTTGTTTAAGGTAGGCGAACTCATCGGGCCACAGGTTGAGATGTATAACGAAGGGCCACGTCAATACCCTGTCGATATGGGCAATGCCCACAGCTATCACCGAGTACTCAAAATCAAGATTCCGGCGGGCTATAAAATATCGGGTGGCCTCGAAACCATCGATAGGAGCATCACAGATGGGCAGACCAAACCGCAAATGGGTTTTGTGTCAAGTCATAAATTACTGAAAGACATACTGACGGTAACAGTAGATGAGTTTTATCAACAAACACAGTTGCCAGTGTCGGTTTATGATACTTTTCAGAAAGTAATCAACGCCGCCGCCGACTTCAATAAAGTTACTTTGGTTTTGGAAAAATTATGAAAAATGGCCAATCTTAACCAATTATCATATTTTTCGTTACCCGTTTTTTGCTATTCATTTTTTATAATTTATGAACAACAACCTGACCGATGGCCTTAATTTTGTGTCTAAACTCACAGTCAAACGAATCTGGAACGCCGTCAAGGTTTTGAGTAGTTATTACGAATCAAAATTTACGGGGCGGGCTGTTCAGCGTGGGCTACCGATAAGTATTTCTTTTGAGCCTACAACATCGTGCAACCTGCGCTGCCCCGAATGTCCAAGTGGGCTACGGTCGTTTACACGGCCAATTGGTATGCTACCTGACGATTTATTTAAGAAAACGATTGACGAACTGTCGGATACGCTGCTGTATTTGATTTTTTATTTTCAGGGCGAGCCTTATCTACACCCTCGTTTTTTGGATTTGGTCAAATACGCCTCTCAAAAAAAAATCTATACCGCCACCTCGACCAACGCCCATTATCTGAACGAAACGCTGGCTCGCAAAACAGTACAAAGTGGCCTCGACAGGCTTATAGTTTCGATTGATGGCACAACGCAAGATGTTTATGAGCAATATAGAGTGGGCGGTAAGTTAGAAAAAGTACTCGAAGGTACTCGCAATATCATAAAGGCAAAACAAGAACTAAAATCGAAAACGCCACACGTAGTTTTTCAGTTTTTGGTAGTGCGCCCCAACGAACATCAGATTGACGATGTATTTAAGCTGGCCAAAGAACTCGGCGTGGACGAAGTTGGTCTAAAAACAGCGCAAATATACGACTACCAAAACGGCAACGACCTGATGCCAACCATCAATAAATATTCTCGCTACGCCCCCAAAACTGACGGCACATACCAAATAAAAAATGCTTTGGACGATAGTTGCTGGAAAATGTGGCACTCGTGCGTCATTACTTGGGACGGTAAAGTTGTGCCTTGTTGTTTTGACAAAGATGCTCACTATCAGCTCGGTGATGTGTCTCAGACTCGATTTAGAGATTTATGGTATGGCGAGGCGTATCAGAGTTTTAGGAAGTCGTTGGTAAGGTCTCGGTCTGAAATCGAAATGTGTAAAAACTGTACCGAAGGCACAAAAGTATGGGCTGAGGATTAGATATTGACGACAAAAAGCTATCGGCCAGAGGCCGTTCAATAGTGGTTACTCGGCTAAACCGAGCAACTACCAATTATTTACAAAAAAATTAAACTAAATCCCTAAAACCCAAACCACAATGAAAAACTGGCAAATTAAACTCTCACTTTACATCAATTATTTTGTGTTTGCTATCTTGCTCAATAGTGTGGGCATTGTCATTCAAAAAGCCATCAATCGCTACATGGTTGGCGAGGCCAGTGCCGCTTATTTAGAAATGGCCAAAGACATGAGTATTTTGGGTGTGTCATTTTTGTTGGGGTCGTTTTTGCCACGTTTGGGCTACAAACGTGGTATGTTGTTGGGTTTGGCTGTTGCGTTTTGTGGTTGTTTGGCTATGTATTTTGGCAATAGTTTCAATAGCTCGTTGGTGCTTTTTGGGCTTACGGGTATTGGTTTTGCATTTATTAAGCTGTCGGTTTATTCGCTTATTGGGTTGGTTACAAACAACGCCAAAGAGCATAACTCGCTGATGTCGTCGGTCGAAGGTGTATTTATGATGGGTATTGCGTTGGCTTATTTTTTGTTTCCTGCTTTTTATAGCGACACCAACCCCGACGCTTGGCTGCGGGTCTATTTGCTGCTGGCGGTGTTGGTAGCTATGTCGTTTGTTTTGCTGTTATTTACACCCTTGGACGAAACCGAAGTGAAGACAACGACAAACATAGGCGAAGATTTTGCTGGAATGTTCAAACTCGTCAGTCTGCCCATGGTGATAGCTTTTATATTTTGTGCTTTTTTGTTTGTTATGACCGAGCAAGGCATCATGTCATGGCTACCGACATTCAACCAAAAAATATTAAAACTTTCTGAAACTATGTCGGTGCAGATGGCGGCTATTTTGGCTGTGTCGTTGGCGTTTGGTCGTATTGCGGCAGGGCAGCTTACCAAACATATATCATGGCTTGTATTGCTATCGGTTTGTATTGTGATATCGATGGCGATTGTGGTCGTTGTTTTGCCTCAAACCCTCGATTTAAAGATTCCGACCGTTACCTCATTTTCAAATATCCCGCTCATTGCCTTTGTTTTTCCGCTCATTGGTTTGTTTATTGCGCCCATTTACCCACTTATCAACTCGGTAGTTTTGAGTTCGTTGCCCAAAGCCAAACATTCGGCCATGACGGGCTTACTTACTGTTTTTTCGGCATTGGGTGGTACAATTGGCTCACGAATTATTGGTATATTGTTTGAGAATATAGGTGGTGCCAAAGCGTTTTATTTTTTACTTATTCCAATGGCATTGTTGCTGATTGCTCTTTTGGTTTTCAATCAATTGGCCAATAAAAATAAAATTGCCGCCTCATAACAACAGTACTTTATCTACAATGTGAAGTACGCCGTTGGTAGCCATAAAATTGATACCTACCACGTTGGTATTAGATGCGCTGGCTGCACCTTTGAGTACCAAACCCGTTGCATCTGACTTGACAACCAACAACGAATAGCTGCCACCAGAAACTTTAAATTGTGTGTTTGAGGTCAAATTAGTAGAAAAATACCGCCCCTGTGCAATATGATAAAGCAAAATGCTTGACAACACAGTAGGGTTTGCTCTCTGAATACCCTGACTTGTATAGCCCAATGTTTCAAAGGCGGCGTTGGTTGGTGCAAAAACCGTTAAGATATTGGCATTAGAATTGAGCGAAGCCGCAATGGTAGGATTTAGGGCAGATACCCTGTTTAGAGCTTCAACGAAAAGAGACAGATTGGGGTTGGCCCTAATGATTCTTTCTAATGTCTGGGTGGGTGGCACAATGACTTTGTCCAAAATATGTACAGCCCCATTTGAAGCCTTCAAGTCGGTAACGGTTGCCGAAATACCATTGACTGATACACCCTTGCCGTTTTTGGATAAAAAAGCCACTGCCCCATTTAGCATTTTTAGTTCTTGCCCGTCTTCGTCTTTGATGGTAGAGTTGGCGGCTTTTAGGTCAAAAATATGATAAAACAACAATGCTCTTACTTTATCAACAGGTTGGCTCACAACGCTATTGGCATCGACAAAGCCCGCTGCTTTGAAGGCCGCATCGCTCGGTGCAAAAACGGCTAACTGATTAGTTTTGAGGGCATCATCTAAGCCTGCGTATTTTATGGCCGCCCTCGCAATGCTCAAATCTTTGTTTTCGTTGATTATTTCGGCTACGCTTTTGGGGTTGAGCTCGGTATCGGTTTTGCAGCTATCGATTGTTAAAGAAAGTATAACAAAGCAAGGCAAAAAAAACAAAAGTCGGTTGGTTTTCATTGTTATTTTAAGTTTTTGAATTGTAAGTAAACTAACGAAAAAGTCAGTATAAAATTGGTCAAACACGCAATACTATTTAATTTTACAAGCACTACGTATTTAATATTACCCCACCAGAGTCTGTTGCAAATCATCGAAATTGAGATATTGCTGTGCGGTCTCGAGTACTTGTTGTGGGGTCACGGTTCTTATTTTTGAGATATAATTGGCATAAAAATCAGGTTCAAGTCCTTCCAAAACCATCAATCTGACACGGTCGGCGATTTCAAAAGAGGTATTGAGTGAGCCAGCAAATTCACCCGCCATAAAGTTTTGGACAGTCTGCAATTCATCTACTGACACTAACTCAGTTTGTAAAAGTTTGATTTCATTCTGAATTTCATCGAGTGTGGCTTGGGCAAATTCTTTTTTTACATCGGTCGAAATCGCCCAATAGCCTGCATTTCTGAGCAGAGCCATATTAGACGAAATCCCATAAGTAAACCCTTTTTCTTCTCTGATATTTTTTACAAGTCTCGACCCAAAATACCCACCCAGCACTTCGTTTGTTACCATAAATTTATAAAAATCGGGGTGCTGCCGCATAAACAAATGTCGCCCAAGTCTGATAGAAGTCTGTACAGCATCGGGTTTGTTGATGTGTAGGTGATTGGTATTGGGTGTAATTTTATGGTCAGCTTGTAGGCCACTATACACCACGGGTTGTTGTTGTCCCAAATGTTTATTGACCAAAAGTATTTCATTATCAGACACTTGCCCCGACAAAAAAACGGTAAAAGGGCGGTTTGAGATTCGGTCTTGATAAAACTGCCGTACTTTGCCTGTGTCAATGGCTTCGATGGTGTCTTCGGTTTGGCTCTTGCCGTAAGGGTGCAGCGGTCCAAAAAGCTGTTCTCTAAATTTAGTATTGGCTATAAAAGCGTTTTTTTTGAGGTTGATTTTTAGCCCTTGTAGAGAAATATTTTTGAGGTCGTTTAGTTCTTTTTCTGGGAATGTCGCCTCGTTCAGTAGCTCATTGAGCATCGTCAAGATGGCCTCTAAATGTTTGGCCAGACCATAAACTGTGATATTGGCACGGTCAAGGCCTGGGCCTAAGTCTGTAAATGCACCAATACCCTCAAAATACTCGCTGATTTGGGCTGAGGTATAGTTTTTGGTACTTTCAGAGAGCATCTTGACCGAAAAAGAAGCCGCCCCAAGGGTATTTTCATACCAGCTTCCTGCATCAAAAACTACTTCGAGCCGAACGATGGGCTGGCTACCAACATTGATAACGTAAAGTGGATGGCCGTTGTCTAACTGAACGTGTTTGAGTTTTGGAAAATATACGGTTTCGATAGTCTTAAAAGCAGGCGGAATGGTGCGGTCGATGGTTGTCATTTTGTAAAAATAGTAATCGGCAAAGTTAGTGATATTTTGACTATAAAATAACGACAACGGCCAACTATCAAATTGCTTGACAGTTGGCCGTTGTAGCGAAATATCTATTGATTTTTTAACCAGATTGATTACTCAAAAACCTATACCAAAAGCCAATCCTCTGATGTTAGCTGGAAAATCCATTATCTTGGTCGTCATGCCATTGTTGAGATTGATACTATAAAGCACAGAGCCAGCACCTACCTTCAAGACTGCGTAGCCCACACCGCTGCGGCTCGTAATATCAAACCCATTATCGGCATCGGCATTGATACCCAACGCACCAACTTCGACCAATGTACCGTTGTTGGGTGGATCTTGTTTGTAAAGTTTGTCTGTGCCTGAATCAATGTTGTAAAGTACGGTTGTGGTTGCACCAGCAAAGTTATTGGTATATGCCGATGCCGCAACGGCAGGCGTGCCGGGATTAATAGCCATATCGGTAGCAGCCACTGTGCCGAGGTCTGGGTGCAGACGTAGGTTTTGGCCTGTGTTGCTCACTACCCTGATTCTGTCCACGGTTGGGTTAAAATCAAATCCAAAACTTGTACCGCTCAGTCTGGGCGTAAATTGAGTAGTACCAATAGCTATAGCCGCACCAGTGGCGGTATTGATACTATAAAGTCGGCTTGTGCTGCCGAGAGCAAAAAGTTGTCCGTTTTTTGGGCGCATATCAATTCCCAAAACCATCTCACTAATTTGCAATCCTGTAATGGCTTTTGAGATAGGAAAACTAATACTACTGGTGTTGAATATAAGCAAATTATTAGCTTCATCGACTGCATACGCCACTGTGGCTGTTGGAATAGCCAAGCCCGTTATGTTGCCTGCTGGCAAGTTGCCGAGTTTAGTCAGTTTGCCACTACTTAGTTCTACTTGGTGCAGTTCCCATTGGCCACCGACCATTGCCGCCGCCAATGCCACGTCTGTAACAGGTGCAATATCAAAGCCAGCTATTGCAGTAGCATTGATACCAAACGCACCGACCTCTACTAATGTACCGTTGTTGGGTGGGTCTTGTTTGTATAATTTGTCTGTGGCAGGGTCGAGGTCGTACATAACTGTTGTGGTTACGCCTGCTTGGTTGTTGGTATAAGCCACCGCCGAAATCGTTGGGCTTGCCGCGCCATTGATGGCGGCATCGGTGGCCGCTACCATACCAGTTTCGGGGTGCAGACGTAGGTTTTGACCTTTGTCAGTTACCAATCTGATTCTGTCCACGGTTGGGTTAAAGTCGAAACCTACCGCAGAGCCATCAACAGCAGGGCTAAAAGCCGACGCCACCATTCGAGCTTGCCCTGTGGTCTGGTTAATGATATAAATTACGCTTCGGTTAGTAACGCCATAAAGTTCGCCAGTAGCTGGTCTAAAATCAATAGCAGTTAGCATTTCGTCGGTGCCAAGCCCCTTAATGTCTATTTTGTCTGTTGAGGTTTCAGAACTCATCGCATTGATTTTGACAAGTTGCTTGCCATCAACCAATAGAAACACAGACACATCGGGTTTGACAATCATTGGGACCGGAACGGGGGCGGGAGTCATACTGTCTGCTGGTGTTTCTTTACAACTTGTAACTGCAAGAAATACCGATATGCTTAGAAACAAAGCAGTAGATGATTTTGATTTAATTGGCATAATTTTTTAAGGTTTTATTGTCAATGATGCTCTTAGTTACGAAAAAAAAAGAGTCAAGGATTTTTGCCTTAAAAATTAAAAAATATTTTGGTGGTATTTATTCAAATTCAATCAAAATTTGACTTTTTTCAACGGTATCGCCCTGGCCGACTTTAATGGTCTTGACTACGCCCTCTCCAGCCGATTTGAGGGCGTTTTCCATTTTCATGGCCACCAATACCAGTACTATGTCGCCCGCCTTGACGACATCTCCGACCGCTACCTTTATTTCCCAAATCAAGCCAGGCATAGGTGCTTTGATGTTGTTTACTTTGGCTTTACTGGTGTTGTTGATGCCCATTTTGTCGAGCAATATATCAAACCTATCTTTGGCGGCAATGTCATACAGTTTGCCGTTTAGTTTGATTTTAAAGGTTTTTTCGGCTCGGTTGGCTTCCAAAATTTCAGCATTGTACGACCTGTTTTGATGTAAAATATGATACTGATTGTCGCCAACTGGTACAATGTCCCAGTCGAAAGGCTGGCCATTCAGTACCAAATTTTCTGTCGAGTTATCGACCTCAATCGTTCGTTTTTCGTTTATTGTTACCTTAAGCATTTTGTTTTTTGTTTACCAAATAAATACCTGTCAATATCACAGCCATACCCATATATTGCTGAAAACCAATCGTTTCTTTGTCAAAAATCCCCCATCCGATGGCCACAATCGGAATAAGATACGTTACCGAACTCGCAAAAAGCCCCGATACCATCTGAACTACTTTGTTGTAAAGTATAGCCGCCACACCCGAGCCAAACACTCCAAGCAAAACTAAATATAAGGTATTGATGGCATAGTTTGGATTGATGGCCTTAGAAAAAAAATCGGTGGTGAGTAATATTACAAAAGTGATAGGGCCAATAAACAGAAAAGTAGTAGCCGAAGCTGCCAAAGCAGGTAACTGGCTGAGATTTCGGACGATATTATTGGTATTGGTACCATACAAAACAGTAGCAATCAAAATCAGAAATGCGTAAGAATATTCAGAAGTATTTTCGGACAAAACTGATCCTGTGTTTTTGGCAAAGACAAGTAATAGTGCGCCCACTAAACCGACGACGATACCACCAATCTGAAATTTGTTTTTGGGCATATTAAAAAACAAAATACCGACCAAAAGCGTAAACAACGGACTTAGTGAGTTGAGCATGCCCGATAGCGAGCTGTTGAGGTGCATGATGGCGATGGCAAACAAAAATGCTGGTATCACAAAACCAATCAAAGCCGAAATAAACACAAACGGGAGGCGGTCTTTGGGTACTTGGCCTTTGGTTTTGAGCATAATTGGCACAAAAAACAGTGATGCTATAAACAACCGCCCTGCCCCTACTTCGGTGATGCTATAAACGACCGATGCTCTCTTCATCAAAATAAAAGAACTACCCCAGACCAAGGCCATAAGTACAAGATAAAACCAGGCAAGTGGGGGTGTTTTGGAAGGGGCGTTTGACATTGAGTAGTTTTTAAAGTAAACGACAAAGGTACTATGATAAATGTGAAAATACTTAAATGTGAAAATGTTTAAAGGCGAAAATGCTCAAATGCGAAAAGGCCATAATTTGAAGGTAAAAAAAACGATAGTTAAAATACTGAATCCTTAAAAGCCATTTCAATATTTAAGCATTTACGCATTTCAAATCCTTTACGCATTTATTAAATCAGTAGCAACCTTAGCCGACAACAAACACAGCGGAATGCCGCCGCCTGGGTGTACGCTACCACCCACAAAGTATAAGTTATGGAACTGGCTCGAAAAATTGGCATG
>JAYVJH010000237.1:0-2670 GCA_043769455.1 Runella sp.
GAAAATATTATTAACAACAGACCCAGAAAAAGACATGGCTATTTAAGTCCAATTCAAATATTTAACCAAAAAGTTGCATTTATTACTTGAATGTAGCATCCTAAAATCATCGAATCCTAAAAATCCTGATCCAGACAAATAATAAACACAAAAGCTCAATGAACTTGAACGATAATCAATTAACACACGCAATAAAGGAGGTAATTGTTGAATCTCGGCAGCAGGTTTATAGAATGGTAAACAATGCCTTGTTGCAAACCTATTGGCAAATAGGTAAACTAATTGTGGAAGATGAACAGAAAGGAAACCAAAAAGCCGAATATGGAAAATCTACACTCAAAAACTTAGCCCATCAGCTTACATTAGAGTTTGGTAAAGGATTTGACGACAGCAACTTACGCAATATGCGTAGCTTTTACAAAGCATTTTCAATTCGTGACACATTGCGTCACGAATTGAGTTGGAGTCATTACAGACAACTTTCGAGACTTGAAAACCTTGAAAAGCGAAATTTCTACCTTTCAGAATCTATTGGAGCGGGCTGGAATAGCCGTGAGCTACAACGACAAATCAATAGCCTTGCTTTTGAAAGACTGGTAAATCATTTGCCCAAATCTCAAAAACCAACTATTCACAATTTAATAAAAGACCCCTATATTTTTGAGTTTTTAGGCTTACCTACTGATACCAAAAATACAGAATTTGCCATTGAAACCGCTATCATCAATCACCTGCAGCAATTTTTGTTAGAGTTTGGTAAAGGATTTGCTTTTGTAGCTCGCCAACAACACATAGCTACCGATACGTCCGACTTCTATATTGACATCGTATTCTATAATTATATATTAAAATGCTTCGTAATCATTGACCTAAAAACAGGCAACCTTAGCCACCAAGACGTAGGGCAAATGGATATGTATGTACGAATGTATGACGACCTCAAACGCAGCGCCGACGACAACCCTACTATTGGCGTACTGTTGTGTAGCGAAAAAGACGAGACCATTGTAAAGTACTCGGTGCTAAACGATAAAAATAACCTGTTTGCCAGCAAATATCTATTGTATTTGCCAAAAGAAGAACAACTCAAAGAACTGATTGAACAAGACCGCTTAAATTTTGAATTAGATAAAAACTAAGCATGACAAACCTAAACGATACCGACCGCAACCATATCATTGCCCTCATTCAAACAGGCCAAAAACTGCCCAAAGAATATATCTATAAACTCTTTGCAGACGAGTCGGACAGCCGCGCTGAAGACGTGTTTCTGTTTTGGAATGGCCGCAAAGAAGACACCACCAACGTTGCCCTGCCTTTTCATAGCATCGAACACATAGACGAACCACGAAAAGAACAGGACAAAGCACAAACCAGCCTGTTTGAAACCGACTACCGAGGCCGACAACTCAAAGGCTGGACCAACAAACTGATATGGGGCGACAACAAACTCATACTTTCTAGCTTGGCCAATGGCCCCATGCGGGCCGAAATAGAAGCCCAAGGCGGCCTCAAACTTATTTACATTGACCCGCCATTTGCGGTAGGTGCCGACTTTGGTTTTAATATAGAAATAGGCGGCGAAACCGCCGAAAAAAAGCAGAGCGTCATCGAAGAAATTGCCTACCGAGACACTTGGGGCAAAGGCATAAGCAGCTACCTCTCCATGATGTACGAACGCCTCAAACTCATGCACAACCTTCTCGCAGATGATGGTAGTATTTATGTGCATTGTGATTGGAGGGTAAGTTCTTTTCTTAGGATTGCTTTAAATGAGATTTTTGGGATAGATAATTTTTCTGTGGAAATAATTTGGCAAAGAACAACATCTCATGCTCAAAAGCAATCTTTTGGAAATGTACACGACTACATTTTAATGTACAGAAAAAGCAAAGAAAAATTTAGATGGAACCCTCAATACGAGCCACATTCAGAGGAGCATATCAAAAAGTATTACAACTCAGTTGATGAAACAGGAAGAAAGTTTACACTTGGTGATATGACGGCAGCAGGTTCTGGTCCATCTCGTATTTTTTACGGAAAAGAAATAGCACCACCTAAAGGAACTCACTGGCGTTATTCGCAGGAAAATATTGATAAGCTTTGCGAAGACGGCTTAGTAGTAATGACATCTAACGACCGACCAAGATTTAAAAGGTATTTAGACACCCTTGAAGGGAGAATTATTAGTGCATTATGGAGTGATATTTACCCAATTAATTCACAAGCCAATGAATCTCTAAGCTACCCCACCCAAAAACCCGAAGCACTTTTAGAACGTATCATCAAAGCGAGTAGCAATGAGGGTGATTTGATTGCTGACTTTTTTTGTGGCTCTGGCACCACGGCAGCTGTAGCCGAAAAACTGGGGCGCAAATGGATAACGACAGACTTAGGGCGTTTTTCGGTGCATACTGCCCGCAAACGCCTAATTGGCGTACAAAGAGCGTTGCAAGCTGGCGGCAAAAATTTTAGGGCTTTTGAGTTGCTGAACCTCGGCAAATACGAACGCCAGTTTTTTATGGACGATGCTTCGCTCACCAACGGCAAACGCAAAGAAGACATTTATGTAGATTTAATTTTGGAAGCCTACAAAGCCAAACGCATAGACAACCACAGCACCCTACACGGCCACAAAGTAGGCAGGTTTGTGCATGTAGGCCCACTCGA
>JAYVJH010000238.1:0-3446 GCA_043769455.1 Runella sp.
TCTGAGCCTGTGCCATTTGTAAACTACTGACAGTGAAGTAAGAAGCAAAAAACAAAAAGAGATTTTTTTTCATAAAAACTTGTTCTTGAACAAATATACCAAATTATTTTTCATATTTTTACAAAACTCAACATTAGTAACAAAAAAACAACACTGCAAGCAGCTAAAATAAGTTATTTCAATACAGAGCAAAACATATAAACTATATTGTGTTGTGAATTTTTAAAAAATATGAAAAATAGTCTCAAACTAAGTCTAATAATATTGCTGTGTTATGGCCAGCAACTGTTTTCTCAACAAGTTATAACAAAAATTAAAGTTACAGACACCAACAAACAACCCCTTTTTGGCACAGGTGTATTGCTTAGTTTACAGGCCGATAGTAGTGTGTTGTTTAGTGCCATAACAGATAGTGCTGGTGTAGCAACGTTCAATGTCAGTGAGTCAAACTACTGGCTTTCAGTTAGTTCTGTTGGTTATAAGTCAATTTACAGGGGAATAAAAATTGTAAAGTCAAACCAAAAATTTGAAATTGTGTTACAACCCGTTTCTCAAAACCTGACCGAGGTAACGGTACGAGCCAAAAAACCGCTACTCAGACAAGAAGACGACAAAACAATAGTAGATACTGAGCCGTTGGCCGCCACCAGCACCAACGTTTATGAAATAATAGAAAAAACACCAGGTATATTTTTGGACCAAGACGGTAACGTATATCTCAACAGCACTACGCCAGCAACGGTTTATATCAATGGTCGAGAGCAAAAAATGAGTGCTGCCGACATTGCTACTATTCTCAAAAGTCTGCCCCCAAATAGTGTCGAAAGTATCGAGATTATGCGGACACCATCGGCCAAATACGATGCCTCTGGTAGTGGTGGCGTAGTGAACATTGTTTTGAAAAAAGGCGTAAAAATTGGTCTCACGGGCAGTCTTAATGCAGGAGCCAATCAAGGGCGTTTTGGTAGCCAGTTTGCAGGCTTTAATGTTTCAAATGTTGATGGTGGTAGGTCTTCGTATTTGAATTTAAGTTACAATCGCAGAAACTTTTATGATAGCCTGACATCAATGAGAGAAATCACAAAAGAGCGTTTTATATCACATCGAGCATACAACACTACTCCGTCAGATGCACTTTTTTTGGGTTTTGGAATTGGTCGAGAACCTACAAAAAAAATGACAGTCGGCACCGATACACGCATCAGCTACAATCCTTACAATTCGAAAAATACCAATATCAATACCCAAACTCTGAACGGTATTTTGTCTGGACTAAGCAACAACATAACCGACAACCAAACCAAAACATTGTCGATAGACCAGGGCTTTTCGAGCAAACTTAAAATTGATACATTGGGGTCAGAACTTACTACCGACTGGTCGTACAATTATTTTAATAAAACTTCATCGCAAGAACTCAACAATATTTTTACTGCCCCCAGTTCTACCAACTCAGGCAGTTCGCAACCGTCTATGTGGCCAACTGCTTCGTATGGAAACTTTGGTAATTATCGGCATTTGTTTATGGCACAGATTGACCTGAAGCTATATTTTAAGACACAAATCGTACTCGAAACTGGTCTCAAGTCTTCTTATCAGAGTTTTATAAGTCAGACCCAATTTTCAAATAAAATACAAGAACAAATTACGGCAGACTATCTTCGTACCAATGCCTACACCTACCAAGAAAACATCAATGCAGCCTATCTGCAAGCCTCCAAAAGCTGGGGGCCGCTGGTACTCAAAGTAGGAACAAGGCTCGAAAATACAAACATGACAGGTACTCAAACTATTCCAGAGCCAACATCGTTTGCCATCAACCGCACAGACTTGTTTCCATATTTATATTTTAGCAGAAAAGTTGCCAAAATTGCAGGCTACGAGCTACGTGCTTTTTTGGTTGCGAGGCGGTCAATTACCAGACCACTTTACGATGCGCTCAACCCCGGCATAAGGGTAATAGACCAATATCTGTACGAAACAGGAAACCCAGAGTTACGGCCACAGTTTACCCAAACTTACGAGGCAAATATCAGCGTAGATGAAGCACCGTTGATAGCAATAGGTCGAAATTATACAGAAGATATATTTGCAAATGTACTCTACCAAGACCCCGACAACAAAAATATAGCATACCGCACACACAGCAATCTGGGAACAAACAAAGAAACTTATTTTAGACTAATGGGCGGCATACCGCCTGTTGGCAAGTATTTTTGTTTGGTTGTAGCCCAATATACACACAACGAGTACGAGGGCGTTTATGAAAATAGCCCTATTAACTTCAAGCGTGGGAGTTGGCGTTTTTATAGCTACCATCAGTACCGAATCAACAAACGGTCGTCAGTTATAGTCAATGGTTTTGTGTCTGTCAATGGGCAAGCCAAACTGTACGAACTGGGAGATTTTGGGGCTTTGAACCTGTCAGCAAATAGGTCTTTTTTGGACAAAAAACTCACTGTAACTGTAAATGTTACAGATGTGTTTTTTACCAATCCCAATACCCTGACACTCAACCAAGGCTTGATTAGAGCCATAAACAGAATGGAGTCGGACACACGCCGAGTGGGTATCAATGTAAGATATAATTTTGGAATAAAGAAAAATGAAGAAAAAAACAATATGTTCAATGTTGAGGGGTAAAATCAAAGGTGATGTAATGTTTTAAATATGCTTTCTGTTGTTGGGTTACTAATAATGACGCTGACAGAAATGCTGCTACACACCTCACGAACTTGCAAGTGATAGACAAAATTCGTAAATTTACATCGTAAACAGACAATAAAATATGAGAAAATTAACAAATATTTCGGATATAAAGACCCTTTATCCAGACGAATGGGTTTTGCTTGGCAATCCCATTATGGACGATAGTAAAATTGACGTTCTTTCAGGTATTCCTTTATTCCACAGCAAAGACAAAAAAGAAGTTTGTTATATTGGCAGGGACAAAACTTCAAATTTTGACAAAATAACTTTAATTTATACAGGTACGTTTAGACCGATTAGAAAAATTCCCGCCCTTGTTGGTGTTATCACCAACAAACTACCGCCCGATTTGTTGGTGATAACACCAACAAAGGCACAAAGAAGAAAAAAACAATATGTTCAATGTTGAGGGGTAAAATCAAAGGTTACTTTATATTTCAAATGTAGCTTCGGCTGTCAATTTAATAACGATATTTGTATTTTTCGCCCTTGTTGGTGTTATCACCAACAAACTACCGCCCGATTTGTTGGTGATAACACCAACAAAGGCACAATCTATTCGAAAACAACTTATCCTTATGGCTCGTACACTCATAAGTTTTGACTGGGCATTGAAACGCCTACTTAGACAAAAAGCGAATTTTTCGATTCTCGAAGGTTTTTTGAGTGTATTACTCAAACGTGACATTGTGATTTTGAGTTTATTAGAAAGTGAATCTAATGCCGAAGAAAGTGAG
>JAYVJH010000239.1:0-13192 GCA_043769455.1 Runella sp.
TGTTCATCAACAAAATGGATCGTGAAGGCCGAGACCCGTTTGATTTATTGGACGAATTAGAACAAAAACTCAACATCAAAACCCGCCCGCTGACATGGCCCGTAAACATGGGAGCGAGCTTCAAGGGCGTATATAGTTTGTACGAAAAGAAGTTGTATTTTTTTAAGGTCAATAAAACAAAAATCGAAAGCGATGTACTAACCATCAATCTCGACGACCCCATGCTTGACAAAAAACTCGGCGAGCGAGATGCCAAACAACTACGTGAAGACGTAGAACTTTTGGACGGTGTCTATGGTACTTTTGACCGTGAAGAATATCTGGCAGGTCGCATTGCCCCTGTGTTTTTTGGTAGTGCCGTCAATAATTTTGGTGTCAGGGAGTTGCTCGAAGGTTTCTGTCAGATTTCGCCACCGCCCATTGCTCGGCCAACAAATTTACGAATAGTAAATCCAAGTGATAAACATTTTAGCGGATTCGTTTTTAAAATTCATGCCAATATTGACCTCCGCCACCGAGACCGTATTGCGTTTTTGAGGGTTTGCTCAGGGGTTTTTGAGCGTGGCAAATTTTATCGACATACTCGATTGGACAAAAATGTACGTTTTTCGAGTCCATTCAGCTTTATGGCTTCGGCCAAAGAAGTAGTAGAGGAGGGCTTCCCGGGCGATGTTATTGGTCTCTACGACACAGGCACTTTTAAGATTGGCGATACCCTGACCGAGGGCGAAAACTTACAATATCAAGGTATTCCGAGTTTTTCGCCCGAAATATTCAAAGAGTTAATCAACATGGACCCCATGAAGTCGAAGCAATTAGAAAAAGGAATCCAGCAATTGACAGACGAAGGCGTGGCGCAGTTGTTTATGTTACAGCCAGGTACTCGTAAGGTAGTAGGTACAGTAGGCGAGTTACAGTTTGAGGTGATTCAATACCGTCTTGAAAACGAATATGGAGCCAAATGTCGCTGGGTAACGATGTCTTCGACGAGGGCTTGTTGGCTAACGAGCGATGATCCCAAAAAACTACAGGAATTTATCCGCCTCAAAGGCACACAAATTGGCTATGACAAAGACCAAAACCCTGTTTTTTTGGCAGATTCTGAATGGATATTGCGTATGAACCGAGACAACAACCCAGCCATTGAGTTTCATACTACATCAGAGTTTAAGGTAATGGCGTAAAACAATTTGTTAATTCACACACTCAAAGTTTTGATAATGTAAGTGCCACCATCGTCTGCGGTGGTGGCACTACTTTTTTACAAAGTCTATAACACCGTCCTAATCTTCAATTCGTTCATTTGTTTTTCGTCAATCGTTGAGGGGCTGTCAATCATTACGTCTCGGCCTGAGTTGTTTTTGGGAAATGCAATAAAATCACGGATAGAATCGGCACCACCAAATAGCGAGCAAAGTCTATCAAAACCAAAAGCAATACCAGCGTGAGGCGGTGCGCCAAATTCAAATGCGTCCATCAAAAACCCAAATTGTTTGCGAGCTTCGTCAGGCGTGAAGCCCAATATTTCAAACATTCGCTGCTGCAATGGTCGCTGAAAGATTCGCACAGACCCACCGCCTACTTCTGTACCGTTGATGACCATATCGTAGGCATTGGCTCGTACTGCACCCAAGTCGGTTTCTAACAGTGCAATATCTTCTGGTTTGGGGCTTGTAAATGGGTGGTGCATAGCAAACCAGCGATCGTCGTCTTCGCCATATTCCAACAACGGAAAGTCTATCACCCACAACACCTCGTAGTGGTCGGGCTTGCGAAGCCCCAGCCGAGTACCCATTTCAAGGCGTAGTTCAGAGAGTTGTTTGCGGACTTTATCGGTGCTACCGCTCAAAACGAGCATCAAGTCCCCAGGTTCGGCGTTCATGGCCGTGGCCCAGCGTTTGAGGTCTTGTTCATTATAAAATTTATCGACCGATGATTTGAGCGTACCATCGGCATTGTAGCGTACATACACCAAGCCTTTTGCACCAATTTGTGGGCGTTTGAGCCACTCAGTCAGTTCGTCTATTTGCTTACGGGTATAGTCGGCACAACCTTTGGCACAAATCCCAACTACCATTTCGGCTTCGTCAAAAACCCCAAAACCTCGCCCCCTAACTAAATCTTCGTCAGTTCCCCCTCTGGGGGTCAGGGGGCAAAACTCCATACCAAATCTTACATCAGGTTTATCAGAGCCGTATCGTTGAGCGGCTTCGGCGTAGGTCATGCGGGGAACGGCGGCAAGGTCAATATTTTTGACGTTTTTGAATAAATGACGAATCAGCCCTTCAAACATTTGTAGTACATCTTCTTGGGTAACAAACGACATCTCGCAGTCTATTTGTGTAAACTCAGGCTGGCGGTCGGCACGGAGGTCTTCGTCTCTAAAACATTTTACAATCTGATAATACCTATCAAAACCCGACACCATCAGTAACTGCTTGAACGTCTGTGGCGACTGTGGCAGTGCATAAAACTCACCAGCATTCATACGGCTCGGTACCACAAAATCTCGTGCGCCCTCGGGTGTGGACTTTATCAGTACGGGGGTTTCGACTTCTATAAAATCTTGTGTATCAAGATAGTTACGAGTAAACTGCGCTATTCGGTGGCGCATCATGAGGTTATTACGAACGGGATTGCGGCGCAAGTCTAAATAACGGTATTTCATTCTAATATCATCGCCGCCGTCTGTTTCGTCTTCTATCAAAAAAGGTGGTAACTTGGCGGCATTTAGTATCGACAAGTCAGTTAGTTTTAGTTCAATATCACCCGTAGGTATTTTGTCGTTTTTGGCCACACGCTCCACTACAAGCCCCGTGGCCTGTATCACAAACTCACGGCCCAGCGTTCTACTTTTTGTAATAATATCGGCAGTCGTCTTGCCTTCTTCGAGCATCAACTGTGTAATGCCATAGCGGTCTCGAAGGTCAATCCAAATCATGCCGCCTTTGTCTCTGATGCGCTGTACCCAGCCACTGAGCGTTACCGTTTGATTGATGTCTGAAAGGCGCAATTGGCCGCAAGTATGTGTTCTGAGCATTGTGAAATAGTGTTGTTTTCTGCAAAAATACAGATAAATTCATTTAATTTTGACAAAAAATAATTGCTGTATTCAATAAAAATTACACACTCTTCAGTGCCACCACCTATTTTTTTACACCAACAATGAAGTATTCTGTACAAACAAAACAGTAAATAATGACAGACATAGCCGTAATTTTTGACATGGACGGAGTAATTGCCGACACCAATCCCACACATTTGGTAGCCTGGCGAGAGTACCTCGGCCACCACAATATCGAAGTCAGCGACCAAGACCTCGTTGAGAATATGTACGGCAAGGCCAACTCGGTAATTATGGAATATTTTTTTAAACGCCAGATGGAGCGTACCGAAATCGACCAAAAACAACACGAAAAAGAAGCACTTTTTAGACAGCTATATGAGCCTATCGCCCAGCCATTGGACGGGCTGCTGGCTTTTATTGCTGACCTCAAAGCCAATGGTGTAAAAACAGGCATAGCCACCTCCGCACCTGTCGAAAACTTAGATTTGATACTCAACCAGATACCGCTCAAACAAAGTATGGATTCGCTGATGGCCAACGAAGACGTAGTTTATCACAAACCTCACCCAGAGGTATATATCACCACTGCCCAGCGGCTGGGTATAGCCCCTGAGCGTTGTGTTGTCTTTGAAGATTCGTTTTCGGGTATCACGGCAGGGCTGGCCGCTGGTGCAAAAGTAGTAGGCGTACTGACTTCGCACCAACCGCACGAGCTACCTGTATGCCATGCTTATATTGCTGACTATAATGCGATTGATTATGATTTCATAAAAAAATTAGTAGAAAAATAGGCATATAAATATCGTGTATGACGTTGGTTGTCAATGATATATATCCCAACATCGCACATCTAACATCTACACAGTAACTATGCCGCAATCATTTCTTCGCCTTCTACAATGTCTTTTTCTATTTTGAGATTGTCAATAATAAAACGTTGCCGCTCGGGAGTGTTCTTGCCCATGTAGTAGGTCAAAATTTTGGCAATAGTCGTTTCTTTGTCCAATATTACGGGTTCAAGTTTGATGTTTTCACCGATAAACTTCCCAAACTCGTCGGGTGATATTTCGCCCAAGCCCTTAAAACGGGTAATCTCTACCTTTTTTTGTCCACCCAGTTTTTTGATGGCTTTTTGGCGTTCGGGGTCGCTGTAACAGTATATTGTTTCTTTGTGATTGCGTGGATTTCTGACTCTGAACAACGGTGTTTGCAGTATATAAACGTGGCCATTGCGAACCAAGTCTGGAAAAAATTGCAAGAAAAACGTAAGCATCAACAGCCTAATGTGCATACCGTCCACGTCGGCATCGGTTGCTATTACAATGCGGTTGTATCGCAAAGAATCCAAACCTTCTTCGATGTCTAAGGCGTGTTGTAGCAGGTTAAATTCTTCGTTTTCATAAACTACTTTTTTTGTCATTCCAAAGCAGTTTAAGGGCTTACCTCGCAGACTAAACACAGCTTCGGTTTGTACGTTTCTTGACTTAGTAATAGACCCACTTGCCGAGTCGCCTTCGGTAATAAAAAGCGTAGTTTCGTAGCGGTCTTCGGCCTTGACATCGGGCAGGTGGTTGCGGCAGTCTCTGAGTTTTTTGTTGTGCAGGTTGGCTTTTTTTGCACGCTCATTGGCCAATTTTCTTATACCCGACAGTTCTTTACGCTCTCTTTCCGACTGCTCTATGCGCTTTTTGAGTGCTTCCCTCACCGCTGGGTTCATGTGAAGGTAATTGTCTAATTTTGACTTAATAAAATCATTGATAAACGACCGAATCGTGGGGCTACTGGAATCGGGGGCGATATTAGACGACCCTAATTTGGTTTTGGTTTGAGACTCAAAAACAGGCTCTTGGATTCGCACACTTACTGCGGCTACAATCGAAGCCCGCACGTCTTCGACTGCATAATCTTTGCCAAAATGGTCTCTGACAGTATCTACCACAGCCTGCCTAAACGCCATGAGGTGTGTGCCGCCCTGTGTTGTATATTGCCCGTTTACAAACGAATAATACTCCTCGCCATACTGATTGCTGTGTGTAAGTGCGACCTCAATGTCTGCACCTTTGAGATGAATAATCGGGTAGCGACAGTCTTCTTCTTTGGCTTTGCCACGTAGCAAATCCAGTAGCCCATTTTGAGAAACATATTTTTGACCATTAAAGTTAATCAGCAGCCCAGCATTGAGGTAGCAATAATTCCAGACCATGTTTTCGAGAAACTGCGGAATATAATGGTAGTTTTTGAAAATGCTATTGTCGGGTTCAAAGACCATAAGCGTACCATTTTTCTGGTTTGTTTCTTCTTCTTTCGATTCTTTGACAACTTCGCCACGCTCAAATTCAGCCCATTTGGTTCGGCCTTCTCTAAATGTTTGCGCTCTAAAAAAAGTAGAAAGGGCATTGGTGGCTTTTGTGCCGACACCATTTAGTCCTACTGATTTTTGAAATGCACCCGAGTCATATTTACCACCAGTATTGATTTTTGAGACACAATCGACCAATTTGCCGAGCGGAATACCACGGCCATAGTCTCTGATTTCGACTCGGTGGTCGCTTATTTTTATATCAATCGCCTTGCCATTGCCCATGGTATGCTCGTCAATGGAGTTGTCCATTATTTCTTTGGCCAATACATAAATCCCGTCGTCGGCTGCCGAGCCATCGCCCAACTTACCGATATACATACCAGGTCTGAGTCTGATGTGTTCTTTCCAGTCAAGCGATTTGATACTGTCTTCGTCGTATTTTACTTCTGCCATTTTTATTAAATATTTTTTAAATTGACCAAACTAATAGTAGTAACTATCACTGAGTTTGATTTTTTTGTTGGAATTAGTTGGAATAATTAGATAAATAAATTTACTTTGCAAAACAAAGTTCTTTTTATATTTTTCTTTAAAACTTGAAATAACGCACAAACAACTGTAAAAGCAATTTTTTAGTAGGTTGAGTTGGTAAAAATACAAAAAATCCAATAAATGCGTTATTTTTGCACTCGTTTTCAAGTCATATATTTAAGATGTTCGACTTTTAAACTTTTTTATTTTATAATGATTATGAACAAAGCCACAAGAAAATCTATGCTGAATAGACTTATTATCAGTACCGTTTTTTGTTTTTTGGTAGCCGCCTCCACCATTGCACAAACAACGGGTGGCGGCTCGCAGGGTCAAGCACCAAGCCCATCGTCTGCACCAGCCAATGCCTCAGCCACTCCAACTGCAACAAATGCCAATAAGGGAGTTGTACTACCAACATCGCAGCAGCGAGTAGAAAACGGCACTACAAATGTAGTCAAAATGCCTATCAAGACAGGTGCAGTGGCAAGTGCCGACAGTATTAAAAATGTGCAAGCAACCGAAGATGCTCAAAAAGCAAGAAACTTGGCTTTGTTGAGAAAAAAAATATTTGGAACAGATATTTTCAATAATCCAGCACTTACATTTGAACCAAATGCAAACTTAGCCACTCCAAGAGACTATACTATTGGGCCTGGCGACGAGCTGATGGTGTATATTTATGGGTACTCGCAGATAAGATATACGCTCACTGTAAACTCAGATGGTTTTGTGTTTTTAGAAAAAAGCGTGGCAGGTGCCGTTCAGCTTGCTGGTCGTACTATTGAGCAAGCCCAAAAAGAATTGATACAACGTCTCCAACCTCACTTCCTAAATCTGGGTATGCCTGGCAGCAATGCCAGTACTTTTTTGCAAATTACACTTGGTCGTAGTCGTACCATAAGAGTACAAATATTAGGTGAAGTAGCCACCCCAGGTACCTACACAGTTTCGTCGTTGGCAACAGCACTCAATGCGCTATACAATGCAGGCGGGCCAAACGAAATCGGCACATTCAGAGATATAAAGGTAATTAGACGAAACAGCGTGGTAGCTCGCCTTGATTTGTATGAGTTAATTCTAAAAGGCTCACTTCCCAGCGACATCAGGTTGCAAGATAATGACGTGATACAAGTAAGTCCGTATCAGAAGCGTATAGATTTGCAAGGCAATTTTAAGCGACCAGCATTTTATGAGCTGCTGCCTAACGAAAAACTAAAAAAAGCGATTGAATTTGCAGGCGGCTTTACAGACAATGCCTACACGGACAGGCTAAAAATATACGGCAACACACCAAAAGAGAAAAAAATAACCGATGTATTAGAAAGCGATTTTGATAAATATATACCCAAAAATGGAGACATGATGGCCGCCGAAGCCGTTTTGAATCGCTACGAGAATATGGTTAATATCAACGGCGCTGTTTATAGGCCAGGGGCTTTTTCGTTGGACCAAAACAAAACATTACTGCAACTCATCAAAAATGCTGACGGGCTGAAAGGTGATGCTTTCTTGGGTCGTGTCAATGTTGTTCGTACAAGAGAAGACTTGTCTGTCGATAATATTTCGATAAATTTGGCAGACGTTATTAACAAAAAAGTAGATGATTTGGAACTGCTACGAGAAGACCAAGTGTATATTTCTTCTAAATTTGAACTGCGAGAGGGAGCTACAATAATTATCCAAGGCGAAATAAACAAAGGGCCAGAGTTTACGATACCTTTTACTGCCAATCTTACACTCGAAGATGCGATTGTTCAAGCAGGTGGTTTTATGGAGTCGGCTTCAGCTACGCAAGTAGAGGTAGTAAGACGCAAACGTGACGTAAACGTACAGTCGATAGACGCCCAAATTGCTGAGGTAAAACTCTTTAACGTGAACCGAGATCTTACTCTTGATGCAAATGACAGCCGATTTTTCTTAGAACCATTTGACCAAGTAATAGTTAGAAAATCTACTAACTATCAAGCACAGGTATTTGCAACTATCGAAGGCGAAATCGTAAGTCCTGGAGTGTATGGTATCAAAACCAAAGATGAGCGCATCTCAGATTTTGTGTTGCGTGCTGGCGGGCTGACTGCCCAAGCCTACCTCAAAGGAGCAACGCTGATACGAAAAGTAAAATTGAGTGTAGATGAAATAGAACAACGCCAGCGAGCAATAAACGAGCTTGCCGATGATGCAAAAAAGGGGACATTTCAGGTAGAAACTATCACCAACAACAAAGCCGAGGCAATAGGTATAAACTTTGCCAAATTGATGGACAAACCAGGTGGAGACGAAGATATTATTTTACAAGATGGCGATGTAATCAGAATTCCAAAACGCTTAGAAACAGTCAGGCTTCAGGGTGAGTTACTGTTGCCTACAACGGTTAAGTTTAGAAATAGCAATTTTATGGATTATGTTGCTCAGGCGGGGGGCTTTACGGCTACATCGCTCAAACGCAAGTCGTATGTAATCTATCCAAATGGCTCAATAGACCGTACTCGCAAGTTCTTGTTTCTTAATGTTTATCCAAAAATCGAGCCAGGTTCAGAAATTGTAGTACCTGTACGCACAGGCTCTGATTTACTTTCTGCTCAACGAAATATTCAGATATTGACTGGTATTACTCAGGGAGTATCCGCGTTCTTGCTTGCTATATTGGCTCTTAGAAATATTAACTAAAAATAAATGCGTAAGTGTAAAATCGTACTCAAACATAGTATTTAGAATGGAACAAAAAGAAATTAAACTCACGCCATCGCTTATAATTCTGAAAGCGATCAAAGCCAAAAATTTAGTATTCAAAAACTGGAAACTCGTACTTATCATTGCCTCGATTTGTACTGGAATTGGGTACTGGGTTGATAGCCAGAAAAAGAACCGCGATATGTATGTGGCTACCACTGTTTTTAATATGGCCAGTGGTGGTGGTGATATGGGTGCGTTGGCTGGCTTGGGAATGTTTGGACTGGGGGGGCAAGCCGATGCAGGTATGTTTGCTGGAGAAAATTTCTTTTTTCTGGCCAAAACAAGGCCCATTATTGAGCGTGCTTTAACTACACCAGTAACTATTGGCAATAGAACCGACTATTTTATTAACTTTTATCTTGACTCAACTCATATTAAGCAAGATGACTTTGAGGCACCATGGGAAGAACATCTACTAAACATAAAATACACCAAAAATAATGTTGACAGGAAAAATATGTCAGGCCCAGAATTAGACTGTCTGGGTAGGGTGTTCCTGAGAATTAGAGATGAAACAGATATGCGGCAAGATGACAAAAAGTTGTCGTATATAACATTGGCTGGAATTTTGGAAAATGAGCAGTTGGCGAAAGTATGGGTAGAGTTATTGCTCGAAACGCTTGAAGATACCTATCAGAAATTCCAGACCAAAAAATCAAGAGAAATGATGCGTATCATGCAGCGACGAGTGGACTCACTCGGGGCTGTGCTAAACAATACAGAAAGCCGATTGGCAAGAGTAACAGATGTAAATATCGATGCTGTTGTGGTTCAAGGCCGAGTAGATCAGACCAGACTTACTCGAAATTCTACCTTTGTAACCTCGCTCTATCTCGAGGCTTCACGCACTTTGGAGAGCCTCAAAATGTCTATCGTTAAAGAATCGCCGTTGTTTACTGTTGTTGAACCTGTATATTTTCCGCTTGATAGGCTGTTTTTTTCTATTGCTAATACCATCTTTGGCTTTGTGATAGGATTGTTTCTATCGGTTCTTATATTAATTGTGATAGAGACCTACAAAAGTGCATTGAGAGAAGAAGAAAATTTAGCCAAATAGTATAAATGCTACAAACCGAAGAGGTAACAATCGAAGCAGGCCATAGCGCAAAAAACTATTGGAGTGAATTATGGAAAAACCGTAATTTACTCTGGATATTAGCTCGTCGCGACCTATCGTCTCGCTATAAACAAAGTGCCATTGGCATAGGCTGGGCCGTCATCAGGCCAGCCCTAACTACCCTCGTGATGGTGTTTGTGTTTAGCCAAGTAGCCAAACTAAAAGGAGACCCTGGTGTGCCTTATCCGTTGATGGTTTTGGCTGGTATCACGATCTGGAGTTTTTTTTCAAATGCCTTAACACAAGTAAGTCAAAGTATCTTGATGAACTCCAATTTGGTAACAAAAGTCTATTTTCCACGACTGATTATGCCCATGAGTTCAGTTTTGGTCGGGCTTGTAGATTTTTGTATCGCAATGGCGCTCTATTGCAGCATTTGCGTCTGGTACGGGTATTATCCCAGTTATCAATTATTGTTTTTGCCATTGTTTGTGATACTTGCTTTTTTGTCTGCATTAGGTTTTGGGCTAATTTTTGCTGTCGTCAATATTAGATTCAGAGACATCGGCCAGCTTATTCCATTTTTAATTCAAATAGGTTTCTATGCCTGTCCCGTGGCTTATTCAAGTCGTTTGGTTGAAGCCAATCAAGGTGCTTGGTGGTATAAATTTTATTACTTCAATCCATTAGTGGGTATCATTGATGGCTTTCGCTGGTGTTTGCAGGGCGATACTGCATTTTTTAAATTTAGTAGCCTGTACAGTACCTTAGCTGTTACTATTGCCATGCTGTGCGTGTCTATTTATTATTTTCGTAAAAAAGAAAATTCATTTGTTGATTACATTTGATTACTTTTGCACTCGACCAAATCAGTTATTTGTTGGCCACGCTACCACAAAGTATAACTGGACTTTCCAAAAATCAGATAACAATAGAAGTTGTTTAAATGCAAGCAATCGTTGCCGAAAATATTAGTAAAAAGTATGTTATTGACCATCAAAAAGGGTTAAAAAAAGTACTTACATTCAGAGAATCTATCATTGAAAGTATTGGTGGTTTCATTGGGTCATCGAAGTCCGAAAGTGAAGAACGGGAAGATTTTTGGGCTTTGAAAGATGTCTCGTTTGAAATCAATAAAGGCGATCGTGTAGGTATTGTTGGCCATAATGGCGCAGGCAAATCCACATTACTAAAAATATTGAGCCGTATAACCGAACCTACAAGTGGGCGAATAAGTATCAATGGGCGTATTGCCAGCTTGCTGGAGGTAGGCACAGGTTTTCACCCCGAATTGACTGGTCGTGAAAATATATTTCTGAATGGCGCTATACTGGGCATGAAACGTAATGAAATTAGAGATGCTTTTGATCAAATTGTGGACTTTGCGGGAGTTGAAAAATTCTTAGACACACCAGTTAAAAGATATTCTTCGGGCATGTATGTGCGTTTGGGTTTTGCTATTGCTGCACACCTTAGCCCCGAAATACTAATTGTGGACGAAGTACTTGCGGTGGGCGATGCCGATTTTCAAAAAAAATGCTTAGGCCGAATGAGAGACGTGTCTGAAAGTGGCCGAACGATATTGTTTGTAAGCCATAACCTGACAGCCATACAGTCGCTTTGCAATAGGGCTTTTTTCTTTGAAAAAGGACAAATGCTTTTGCAAGGCGAGACCAATCAAGTAGTGGCTCATTATCTGAGCCACATAGCCAACAATATACTCCTACGCCAATGGCCACTCCCAAATACGGCCCCTGGCAATGATGAAGTTCGGTTGAAGAGAGCGCAGGTTATTCCTGACTATCAAGGTAGTTTACAACATATTGACATCAGAACACCGATGCAAGTCGAGGTAGAGTTTTGGAATTTGGCCGAAAACGCCAATTTAAACATTAGTTTGCATCTGTTGGCTTTTACTGGCGAGTGTATATTCAACGTCGGCACACAATCTGAGTCATACTCAAAAGGACTCATTACAGCATCGCTTACCATTCCAGGCAATTTTTTAAATGATGGCTCATATATTGTTTCAATAATGATAGTTAAAGACAGCTCAACAATACTTTACCAAATGTCTGATGCCCTGTCGTTTGACATTGAAGACTACCGTGAAGGACAAAGTTCGTGGCATGGTAAATGGCCTGGATATGTTCGACCCCAATTTAATATTGAAATGATACAGCATGAAACTTTAGTATAAATGATTCAGGTTACAAAAACATATTTACCCCCACTCGAAGAATATATCGGCTACTTGGAAGGTATCTGGGAGAGGTCGTATTTGACCAACGATGGGCCACTTTCAAGACAGTTGGAGGACGGTCTAAAAGCACTGGTTGGCTCGAAGCACTTGAGTTTTTGTACCAATGGTACGATTGTACTACAAATTGCACTCAAAATACTCGACATTAAAGGCGAAGTACTGACTACGCCTTTTTCGTATGTAGCTACAACCAATTTTTTACTTTGGGAAAACTGTGAACCTATTTTTGTTGATATTGACCCGAAGACATATTGCATTGACCCCACACTCATTGAAGCCGCCATCACAGAGCGCACAACGGCTATTGTAGCTACACACGTGTATGGCAACGCTTGCGATGTGATAGAAATTGAGCGAATTGCCAAAAAACATAATTTATTTGTGATTTATGACGGCGCACACGCCTTTGGCTCGAACCTCAACGGTAAGTCATTACTTTCTTTTGGAGATATTACTACCTGTAGTTTTCATGCAACCAAGCTATTTCATACAATAGAAGGCGGTATGCTGGTGACAAATAGAGACGATTGGGAACATAAAATGAAGTTTATGCGGGCTTTTGGCCACAAAGGCGACGAGTATTATTTTATGGGAATCAATGGCAAAAATTCAGAGTTTCATGCTGCCATGGGGCTTTGTAACCTACCCCGAGTACCTGAGCTAATCGCTGCCCGAAAGACAATATGTGATTTGTACGACGCTACTCTCAATCTTGACAAACTGACTCGACCAGAATTAGTTACTGGCCTTGACTATAACTATGCCTACTATGCAGTCGTGTTTGAGTCTGAGGCAAAACTATTGGAGGTTCGAGACTACCTTATTGAGCATGGCATCACACCTCGCCGCTACTTTTATCCGTCGCTCAATACGCTACATTTTTTAAAAAACCAGCAGTCCTGTCCCGTCTCGGAAGACATCGCCAGTCGGGTCGCCTGCTTGCCACTTCATGCCGCACTACCACTCGAAGACGTAGTTCGAATAGCTAAGTTGGCCAATGAACGCTTGTAAATAAAGTGGTAGTTTTTTAGGTTTTATTTACGAAAAAACTACCACTTTATTTATTTCAACCTACCTCAGCACCAGCACTTTTTTACTAAATCGCCTTTGAGGCTCTCCCGCTTGGGTGGTTTGCAGACCAAAAATATACGAGCCGCTGGGCAGACTTCCCAAATCTAATTTTTCGTCCAACCGTCCTTGACGGTTTTTATAGACTTTGGTTTGCAATACACGCCC
>JAYVJH010000240.1:0-3184 GCA_043769455.1 Runella sp.
CGCCCAACATCAGCTCTACTTGGCGAGAAGTTGGCAACACCAGCGATTGGAGTATCTCAACTTATTTGCGGCTGGGCGGGGCTATTGGCGACTTCAAAAAAAGCACTCGCCCACCACTTTGTGATATTCTGCAATGCAACGAAGACCGCAAAAGTCTATTGAAAATAGAATGGCCTATAATGCGAATTGGCAACCGAAACCAAGATATTTCTATTAGCATCGGCTATGAGCGCAGAATCAAAGATTCTTATTTTTCGGTCAATACCGAAGCAGGAATAGCGATTAGAAGGCAGGTCAGCAACGATGCAATAGTTTATTCAAGTAGAGGCAATGGCCAAGCCGACTCCCTTTATAGAACATCGTTAAGTAGTGTTCATGGTACGGCTCGTGTTTCTGTTCAGCCTCGTTATTATTTTAGTCATTGGTTCAATCATGGCAAAACGGCCAATAATTTATCGGGAATGTATGCAGGACTATGGGCTGGTTATGAGGTTGATTTTTATCGGTATAAGATTGCTGCCGTATCCAATCTATCTTCTTTGATTTATTATAAAGAGTTGTCTTTGGGTTTTTCGGGGGGTATTCAGCAAAAAATATTCAAAAATGGTTTTGTTGATATTGGTGGCTTACTAATAACAAGACAGACTAATGGTGAATTTCCAAATATTATTCCCAAAGGCTGGCAGCTACAGCCTTATCTCAATCTGGGTTTTGCTTTTTGAGTTTTTATCTCAGTTCTCAGTTGCTTAAAAGCAACTGCAATAGATATTTGTCTTCTATTCATTACAGTTGGCTTCAGCCAACTGATAACTGATAACTGATAACTGATAACTGATAACTGATAACTGATAACGGTTATCCATAAATTTCGAGACAATCAAAATTCGAGGTTTTGCTAAGAAAATCTGTAATCATTTCTTGATGTAAAATAACAACATTGGCCAACTGCAAAGTAGAACAGTTGCCTGTTTTGAGCCAAATAACCTTATTTTCATGCGGCGACTAATGTACGATGCTGACGCATGGCCGAAAATTCAAGTGCTACCAAAATATCTTTTTTGGTCAATTCAGGAAAATCTTTGACAATATCATCAACTGACATATCAGAAGCAAGCCATTTGAGTATATCTTCGACCGTAATCCTCATATTACGAATACATGGCTTCCCGCTTCTTTTTCCATCTTCTATTGTAATAATATCTTTGTAAATGAGCATAGTAGTTTGATTTTTTAACAAATATACTTGATTTTTTTAATCCTAAAAAGGAATAATTAAACTCATTTTGTCGATTTTTTTACGTTAACGAAAGTCTATTCTAATTGCCATTATCAGAAATTATGGGTAATATTGTAATCGGAAAAACACAGCCCGATATTATTTATAATGACTTTCGATGACTTTAAGCTCAATCGCCAACTACTCAATGCCATCGCCGATGCGGGTTATGAGTTGCCTTCGCCTATTCAACAAAAAACCATACCGCTCATCACCGAGGGCCATGATGTGCTGGGTATTGCCCAAACAGGTACAGGCAAAACGGCTGCTTACCTATTGCCGATATTGATGAAAATTAAGTTTGCACAAGGCACTGCGCCCCGTGCGCTGATACTGGCTCCCACTCGTGAGCTGATTATGCAAGTCGATAAGACTATATCTGAACTTGGCAAATATACCGACCTGCGGCACGTGGCTCTGTATGGAGGGTTGGGACCTAAAACCCAAATCGAAACCCTACAAAAAGGCGTTGATATAGTGGTAGCAACCCCAGGCCGATTTATGGACTTATATTTGCGGGGCGAGGTTGCCGTCAAGCAGTTGCAGGTGTTGGTCATGGACGAAGCCGACAAAATGATGGATATGGGTTTTATGCCTCAAATCAACCGAATATTAGAAGTAATACCCCGCAAACGGCAAAATTTACTTTTTTCGGCTACATTCCCGCCCAAAGTAGAGCGGCTTTCTGAAAACTTCTTGGAAGCACCCGTCAAAATTGAGGTAACGCCGCAAGCCACAACGGCCTCGCAGGTGGCGCAGGTTATTTATGAAGTACCCAACTTCAAGACCAAAATAAACCTCTTGGAGTGCTTGTTTGAAGATACCGAAAAGTACAACCGAGTGATGGTTTTTGTACGCTCAAAAGAAACGGCAGACAATATCTATAAATTCCTCAAACGCAAGGTACTGAACGAAGAAAACCTTAAAATTATTCATTCAAACAAAGGTCAAAATACCCGTATCAACTCCATGGAAGCCTTTAAGGAGGGCAACGTGCGGGTGCTGGTAGCGACCGACGTAGCCGCTCGGGGCATAGACGTAACCGAAGTGAGCCATGTCATTAACTTCGACGTTCCGCTTATTTACGAAGACTACGTGCATCGCATTGGTCGCACTGGCCGTGCCAACCACGTGGGCAATGCCATGACTTTTGTTACGATTGCAGATGAATATCACATTCTCAAAATAGAGGGTATTATCCGAATGACCGTGCCACGGCTGCCGCTGCCCGAAAACCTCAGAATAGAAGAAACCCCGTTTGAAGAACAACAAGATTATTTGCGAGAAATAGACAACCAACGCCGCAAGGAAGACCCTACGTTTTTGGGGGCATTTCACGAAAAGAAAAATAGTGTAGCGAGCCAGCCTAAAAAAATGCAAAAACAAAGGCCATCAAAGAGTGCAGTAGGCCGAAAACGAAAACAATATAAATAATATCGCTGTTTGAATAGTCGTAAGTATATAGTATGGATTCAACTACCCACATCTGACATCTAAAATCTCGTATCTACTCAGATACACAATAAACGGGGTAGTATTTGCGTTTTTATAGGCTTTTGAATGTAACTAAAACAAATGACTCAAAAACTAATAATT
The DNA here is from genome assembly GCA_043769455.1 of Runella sp. GTDB lineage: Bacteria > Bacteroidota > Bacteroidia > Cytophagales > Spirosomataceae > JAYVJH01. Next base: position 2,873 of record JAYVJH010000240.1, read on the forward strand.
GGAATTTTTGTCTTGATTGCAACGGCGGCGCAAGCCCAAACCATGCAATTTGCCAGCACTCGTACCGATTCTAACGCCAAAACGGCAAACAAAGTGGCCGCCGTCAAGGACATTCACCTGATGCCGCTTTTTGGTGAGACCAATAAGTCGATGGGTCAAATTGAAATGGAAATCAAGTTTTTGAGCGACTGCGACCGAGACTTTGAAAGCCGTACCGAAGCCAGTCGTTTTTTTGCGAGCAGAGGCTGGGAGTATTTGCAAGAAAGCGAATTGGACACTGCCTGCTATCGGTTCAATTTGGCTTGGCTCTTA
>JAYVJH010000241.1:0-5363 GCA_043769455.1 Runella sp.
TGGTATCTACGACCATGTAGGCGGTGGCTGGGCCAGGTATTCGGTTGATGATGAGTGGTTTATACCTCATTTTGAAAAAATGCTCTATGACAATGGCCAACTGTTGAGTATCTATGCCGACGCATACACATTGACCAAAAACGACCTCTACAAAAATCGGGTTTATCAGACTATCAACTGGCTCAAAACCGAAATGACCAGCCCTGTTGGAGGATTTTACTCGGCCTTAGATGCTGACAGCGAAGGGGTTGAAGGAAAATATTACGTTTGGACCGCACAAGAATTAAAAGAAATATTAGCCGATGACTATGCTTCATTTGCACAGCTTTATACTATTTCTGAACAAGGAAACCGGGAACATGGGTTAAATCACTTGCATCTTCCCCCAGATAAATTTGGGGGCAATTCAGATAAATCTATTCTTGAACTACCTCTGTTTTTAAATAAAGAACTTGAAAGACTATACACTGCTCGGCAAAGCCGAATTAGGCCGGCCTTAGACGACAAAATTTTGGCTTCATGGAATGGCCTTATGCTCAAAGGTTTGGTAGATGCGTTTAGGGCTTTTGGCGAAGAGCGATTTAGAGAAATGGCCGCCAGAAATGCCCAATTTATCAAAAACAATATGACCAACAGCAGCCAGCTTTGGCATAATTTTAAAGACGGGCGAGCCACAATAACTGGTTTTTTGGAAGATTACGCCGCCGTGATTGACGGATACATAGCACTTTATGAGATAACGTTTGATGAACTTTGGCTCGACGAGGCTACCGCTTTGATGGCTTACTGTCTCGAAAATTTCTTTGACCCCGAAGACGAGTTTTTTTATTTTACCGACAAAAATAGTGAATCACTGATAGCCCGAAAAAAAGAAATTTTTGACAACGTAGTACCTGCCTCAAACTCAATAATGGCGCACAATTTATATTTATTAGGTTTACTACACGACCATTCAGAGTACATAGTTTTGTCGGACTTGATGCTGTCAAAACTCAAAAAAAATCTGTTATCAGATTCTCAATGGGCTATGAACTGGGCAACATTGGCTACACTCAAAGCCAAACCAACTGCCGAAATTGTGATTGTAGGCCCAGAATGTGAAGTATTCAGAGCAGAATTAGAAAGTCGCTATTATCCCAACAAAATAATGGTCGGTGCAGCCGCCAATCACAACTCAAAACTACCACTGTTGCAAGACCGTAACGCCATCAATGGCCAAACGACGATTTATGTTTGCGTAAACAAAACCTGTCAGCTACCTGTTTTTTCGACTAACGATGTTTGGGCAATGCTGCCTTAGCAAACCCCTTAATCGGCTACCTGAATATCTGTTAGTTTAGCACTCACTAAAAGACATACGAGTATGCTTTTTAAGCAATAATATTTTTTGAAAACCGTTACTTATTTGGCTCAGACACCGTATATGGTATAATATAACCTATAAAATTACCTTGAAATACACTTTTATTTTTTTATTACTACACTTTACATCTGTCGTATCTGGAACAACTCATAGCCACCGCCACAAAACTGAAGCCAATAAGTTGATGTTTTGTGACGAGGTCGTGCCATTTGACCAAGTTCATGTAACAAAACAGTACGAACAGGTTTTGCGAAAAATCAAAAGTCTGTCTATTAGACGTATGAAAGACCATGCCGAGAAGTATTTTACTGTTGTAGAGCCTATTTTACGCCAATACCACATTCCTAACGACTTTAAGTATGTTGCCGTCATAGAAAGCAACTTTGTGGCCAATGCTACGTCATCGGCTGGGGCGCATGGTTATTGGCAATTTATGCCCGAAACGGCTCGCTCAATGGGATTAGTTGTCAATAAAAAAACAGACGATCGGCGCAATCTTATTAAATCTACACACGCTGCCTGTCGTTATTTCAATCATCTATACGACTTACTTGGCTCGTGGTCGTTGGTGGCAGCAGCATACAACGCTGGACCAGGTAAAGTAGCCGTTTATATGGAAGCAGCGCAAAGTATGAGTTATTTTGACTTCAAAGCCAAAAAAGAAACACAAGAATATGTGTACAGAATTTTGGCAATAAAAGCACTGTTTACAGGCCAAAAATTAGACTTATTGGCATCAAAAAGTGAAGTTAAAAAAATTGATAACTTAGCCAATAAACTACCAAGCCCTCGGGTTTTGGTGGCACCAATTATTACAAAAAAAGCACTATCTCTAAGCCAAACACTCAATACGCAACTCTTGGAGGCAGGAGTGGCTCAAAGAGGCCAAACTTGGGTGTTTGAGATTACTGAAAGTAGTCAGATGGACGGTGTGTTTTTACAAAAAAATGACAAATTGTATGCAACAATAGAAGACATAGACACAAAACGCAACCGCATTTTTTTGCGTACTATTCGCTTATATTCGCCTCGCCGCCACGAAATGTATTCGATTCCACTCATGGCCACCAGCAACGACTCAGTTGGCGTTTCGTTGAGCATTACCAAAAATGCAATCTGCAAATGGAAAAAGATATAAATTCAGTCAATCACTTGGCAATTTAAGACACAAAAAAGCCTTTCAATACTGCTCAAACCCCTTCAAGGCAGTACGAAAGGCTTTTTAACTATCATAGGTTAAGCATGTATGAAACAAACTTAGTGCAAAGTTGTGCAAACTTTTTCGTATTTAAAAACAACTTTTGCTTTTTATTGCAAATAGATACGATACACGTCAAATAAACCCTCAAAGCCTTGTAATGTGTATAAAGTAGCTTGCACGGTGTTAATGGCTATATCGGTCGAGTGTAGGAATCTTAGCGTATGAATCAGCATTGCAAGGTGGGGAAATTATTTATTTACCTAAATTTTAGAGTAATATTTATCTTACTAATACCTATTTTCTACTAAATTGCCCCAATAATTTGCAAAGCATAACAAACGTATAAAACATGAAAACAAGAAAATTACAATTATTGCTACTTAGCTGCTTTGTTTTTCAGCTTGGCTGCTCAAAATCAACCGATAGTCCGCCTGCACCAACACCTGTTCCTGTTGCGCCGCCTACTATGGTCAAAACTGATATAAACTGGTGGCTTACCAACGGCAACCAAAGTGCCTTGCTCGAAAAACAAACGGCTGGGCTTGTTTTTGGTACTGTAAGCAATTCTTATTTTAATATCGATGTCGATACAACGGCTCGGTTTCAGTCTATTGATGGCTTTGGATATACACTCACGGGTGGTAGTGCATTTGTTATCAATCAAATGAGTGCCTCCGCCAAGGCATCTTTGTTACAGGAGTTATTTGGCTCTGGCGATGGTTCAATAAAAGTAAACTATCTCAGAATTAGTATTGGGGCATCAGACCTCAGCGCATCTACTTTCACATACAACGATTTGCAGGCTGGACAAACTGACCTCAATTTGAGTGGATTTAGCCTCGGCCCCGACAAAACAGACTTGATTCCGTTACTGAAAGAAATATTAGTCATAAACCCCAACATCAAGATTTTGGCTACTCCTTGGTCGTCGCCTGTTTGGATGAAAGACAATGGTAAGTTTGTAGGTGGTGGTTTGCAGACAGGCTATTATGGCGTTTATGCACAATATTTTGTCAAATATATTCAGCTTATGAAAGCCGAAGGCATTACTATTGATGCCATTACACCGCAAAACGAGCCGCTCAATCCAAACAATAATCCAAGTATGTTAATGACTGCTTCACAACAAACCGATTTTATCAAAGATAATTTAGGCCCCGCTTTTCAGATGGCTGGTATTAACACAAAGATAATTTGCTACGACCACAACTGCGACAATACAAGCTATGCCATAACGATTTTGAGTGATGCCAAAGCAAAGTCTTATGTCAATGGTTCGGCGTTTCATTTGTATGCAGGAAACATCAGCGCACTTACTACCGTTCGTAATGCCGCCCCTGACAAACAGATATATTTTACAGAACAATATACTGACTCAAAGGGCGATTTTGGTGGTGATTTGAAATGGCACTTAAAAAACGTGATAATTGGTGCAACACGCAACTGGAGTAGAAATGCCTTGGAATGGAACTTAGCCAGCGACCCTAACTTTGGACCGCGTACAGCTGGTGGCTGCACAACTTGCAAAGGTGCATTGACGATTTCGGCCTCGGCTGTTACTCGTAATGTATCGTTTTATATTGTAGGTCATGCTTCAAAATTTATACCTGCGGGTTCGGTCAGAGTTGGTAGTAACATCAACGGTAATTTGCAAACAGTAGCCTTTCAGACCCCCGACGGCAAAAAAGTACTAATTGCTGAAAACGATGGTAACGAAACACTGACGTTTAATATCAAGTTTAATGGCAAATGGGCTACAACCCAACTGTTGGGCGGCTCAGTGGCTACTTATGTTTGGTAAAAATTGATACCTGCTAAGGAATGTAGCACTTGGTGGGGGACTTCTTGAAGCGATAAGAAACAACTATACCCGAAAACTTATATCGGTCTGTCTTGGATTGGTTCGCAGCCTGACTGATACCATCTATATAGTCGGAAAAAGTAATTCTAAAACCTGCCTCCAACCCTATCGTCCACAATGGAGCAACTCGATACTTGATACCCAACCCAAAAGGTATGACCATCGTATTTGTCGAATAGGTAGCTTTCAGGTCGGCCTCAACACCTTCAACTATTTCTGGCTTCACAACAAGCATGTTTGACAAATCGGCCTGGGGGGTCGCCAAAGCTACGCCAACACCTACAAAGATATAAGGCCGAACCATAGGCTGGAAATGACGTGGGAGTTTGGGCATCGGAAAAGCCCAAGGCTGGTACTCTATTTGGGCAGAAAAGTCGTTTATTGTACTTTGAGTAGAAAAATTACGAAAAGCCCTATCGGGATAGTTGCTGTCGTGTCCTGTCAGATTGCCTCTCGAATAAGCCAGCTTAGTTGCCAACTTAGAAGACACATTATATCTGCCAAAAACGCCATACGCAAGATGTGGTTCTTTTGAAAACCAGTCAGATTTGTTTAAATCGCCCAGATAGCCCGACATTCCTACAAAGCACCCAACCTCGTAGTTACCAAACCACTTACCAGACGTTCGCTGCGAGTAGCTGCGCTGCGAAAAAGATAAAGCTAATAAGCAAAAAATAACTTTGTGGACGTATCCCATCTTTTAAAATTTAATAGACGCTAAACAATTTTATTTGTTTAACAGTAATTATCGTTAAATGGGGTAAAGGGTCAGCTAATTAAACGCATTGCTGGCAAAGAAATTGTAAGATTTGATGAAACCTTATAGTTTTTTTATTTGCAATACTGAAAACTCTACAGATTATATTATGAGGTAATTTTCAGCTGCTTCTTGGACCTCTTTTTCGGTAATAATACCCTCTTTTATCATTTTTTGAACC
>JAYVJH010000242.1:0-9297 GCA_043769455.1 Runella sp.
TCTCAAAATGACCCCAAATCAATTAATAATTCCATATTCATTGAGCAATTCATGCCTAATGATATGATTAACGCAGCTTAAATGGCTGACATATTGTAAAATATTACCAATTATTTAATTTGCTGATAATAAATATTCTACATTCCTAATTGTACGGGTGCCCCCCCGTCTTAATTGTGCGTTAGCACCTAACACCATGATTTTATTACAACAAATGGCCATGCCCGAAACCTTCGAGTGGTTTGACAAAGTGTCAGGTAAGTTTTTGATGCGGCTGGGTATAGACTTGGTAGCGGTTTTTGTTATTGTGCGCCTCGTTTATTTCAAAAACTACCGCCGTACTGACTTATTTTTGACTTTTTTTGTTTTTAACCTCATTATATTCCTCATCACGTTTTTGCTCAATAAAGTTGAGATGAGTATGGGAGCCGCTTTTGGGCTTTTTGCCGTGTTTTCGATGCTCCGCTACCGTACCGAGGGCATATCGGCCAAAGATATGACTTATCTATTTTTGGTCATAGCCATTGGTCTCATTATGGCCATCAGTAAGGGCAGTTGGGACGACCTCTCGTTGCTCGCCACTATTATTATCACCATTACGGCCTTGCTCGAAAGTAATGTTTTGATGAAAAAAGAACATACCAAAACCATTATTTATGACAATATCAAGCTCGTACCCGTTGCTAAAAGAGTAGAACTACTGGCCGATTTAACTACTCGAACGGGTCTGGCCGTGCATCGTGTTGAGATTCAGCATATTGACTTTTTGAAAGATGCCGCCACTATGACTGTTTTTTATTACGATTTGTAGTATATTTTGCCTCTATGCCACTGACACCAACCATGAAAAAACACCTGATACTGTGCTTCGCACTATTTTGTTTTTCGGCTTCTGCCCAAACTAACGATACTGGGATTTGGTCGGGGGTGAGTATAGAAAAAAAAATTATAAAAAACCTGTCAGTCAATCTCAATGGACAGCATCGGTTGATGAATAATTTTGGTACAACAAGGTCATGGATTGGCGAGGCTGGCCTGAGTTATAAACCTTTTAAGGGTCTGGAAGTGAGTTTGATGTATCGGTATATTTATTTTAATGACTACAAACCCAAAAAAAATATTTACGTCTATGAATCCCGCCGTCGTTTTTATGGTGATGTGTCGTATCAATTTAAAATAAAAAACTTTAAAATCGGAAATCGACTGCGCTACCAAGACCAATATAAAGACAATGCAGGCGGCGAACTTATTTCCGACAAAAGCTATTTGCGCTATAAAATCAGCCTCGACTATGATACTGACACACGATTTACTCCCATTATTTCGTCCGATTTTTTTTATCAGTTGGGCGGCATTGGCATAGACCAGGTCAGAATGAAGATGGGGGTTACGACCAAAATCACCAAACATCAAAGCATTGACATTGCGCCATTTGTCAATCTACCCATCAACGACCCTACGTCTGGTAAAGATTTTGTGATTTCGGTCAATTATAAAGTCAAGTTTTGACTAAGTTTGTACTGCCAATCAAACCAAAAATGACAGATACTTTCCAACAATTCAAATCGGCGCTTCAACAAAGTCTTAGCGATGACACTTTCGTCAAAATGTCGCTCGGCGATTATAAAGGCAGCGACCCAAGTCTTAAAAACTTGTATATCAAGCCATTGAAAATAAAAAATGTACTACATTTGAGTTTTACATACCGCAACAAAACCAATGATATTGTCAAAAACCACCTCGTTGCCGAAGTCATTGATTTGATAGAAAGATTGGTTTCGGTCGATGGTTTTAGAATGATTACGCTTTTTACAATCACTTTTGATGTAATATTGGCCAATACCAAAGGCGCAAAGTGGACACTAACTACCAAGCAACCAACTAACACCCAGGCTGTATCGACTGAGCATGACAAACCCAAAAACAGAAAAATAGACACCAAAGGCAAACAATATTTGACAGACCTTAAAATAACCGATAGCCAAGGGAGTGTTTTTAAGAATGGCCAAGACAAATACCGACAAATCAATCATTATGTTGAAATATTAAGCTCATTATTGACCGAACTACCGTCTGACAAAACCCTCAATGTGGTAGATATGGGTTCGGGTAAGGGTTACTTGACATTTGCACTTTATGATTATTTGAACAACGTAGCCAATAAATCGGCCACCGTTGTAGGTGTAGAATTTAGAAAGGATATGGTAGAATTGTGTAATAAAATTGCCGCCAATTCGGGGTTTGTTAATTTGAGTTTTGTAGAAAATACCATCGAAAACTACCAAACTACCGACATCGACGTACTCATTGCCTTGCACGCCTGCGACACCGCCACTGACGATGCCATATTGAAGGGAATCATGGCCAATGCCGACTTGATAGTCGTTGCGCCGTGTTGCCACAAGCAAATTAGACGAGAAATAGAGAAAAACAAAACGTCAAACGATCTTGATTTTTTGACTAAATACGGTACATTTTTGGAGCGGCAAGCCGAAATGGTAACAGACGGCATCAGGGCGTTGATACTAAATTATTATGGCTATTCGACCAAAGTTTTTGAGTTTGTGTCAGACGCTCACACTCCCAAAAATGTGTTGATTGTGGGACAAAAAAAACAAAATTTAGTGGTCGATAAGACGGCTATTTTACAAAAAATCAAAACTTCAAAAGCCTATTTTGGCATCGGCTACCATCATTTAGAGCGCATGGCTGGGCTATGATTGATTCAAATAGTTGGTTAGTTTTTCAAAAGCCCTTGCTCGGTGGCTAATTTGGCTTTTTTCAGTCATCGTCATTTCGGCAAGGGTGCGGTTGGTGTCAGAGAGTTCAAAAACAGGGTCGTAGCCAAAGCCGTGCGAGCCACGGCGTTCGGTGGTTATTGTTCCGTTCAAAATACCTGTAAACTGCTGCTGTTGCCCGTTGATGATGAGCGTAATGACGGTTTTGAAGCGAGCCGAGCGATTGGTGTCGTTGCCCAAATTACGGAGCAATAAGTCAATATTTCGGTCATGATTGCCATGCTCGCCTGCATACCGAGCCGACAGTACGCCAGGCTCACCACCCAGAGCAGCCACTTCCAAGCCAGAGTCATCGGCAAAGCAGTTTATTTTATAGCGTTCCCAGACGTATTGTGCTTTGAGCAGCGAGTTGCCTTCGATGGTGTCGGCAGTTTCGGGAATATCATCATAACAGCCAATGTCATTGAGGGTTTGCAACACAAAAGTATCGCCCAGCATATCGGCTATTTCTTCTATTTTGTGCTTGTTGTTTGAGGCAAAGCAGAGCGTCATTGAAATATTTGGGTTGATTTATTTGCAAAAATAGGTAATAATAATAGAAAAATAAATACACGATGTATTCCCTAACTTAATGACATTGAGCGAGCGTTGATTCTTTGTCTGTTTTTGAAAGAACAGTACCGACAGTGGCCGAGCTGTATTTGTCAAGAGAGATAACCTGTATTTTGACTGTAAATGTGTTGGTATTTGTTTGTTTGACGGCTGCCTCGCCAATGGCAATGTCGATGTTGCTGAGAGGAAGTATATCAGTCCAAGCCGTTGATGAATTTAATGAGTCAATTCAAAAATCAAGAGACGAATGGGAACGAAATTGTTACTTATTTAGCTTGGATAGCCTTACTCAAACTAAATGAGCAAGAAAGTACCGTAGCTGCTGCTCCCAGATATAATCCATAAATACCTGGCCGTGCAAATACTTGAAAATCTAACGGTTGAAGTGATTGAGACTGGCTTAGTGAACGGTCTTTGGTAAGTGCCAGCCAATATTGGTAATTATCGTTGTTACTGGCTTTGATTTTGTAGTCGCTATATGATTTGTCCAAGGTGTAATGAGTAGCAATGGTACCAATTGCGGCGAGCAAAGCTACTACCCTCCATGTTCTACTACTCTTTTTGTATCTGGCTCGTTTAATAGTAAGTTGATTTTGAAGGATATTTGTTTGTCTTTGAAAATGCGATACAGCAATAGGAACAGCAGGTTTCGGTTTTGGATTATAGTTGATGGCTACAGTGTCGGGCATTGAAGTAGTGTTTCGACCTGTGGGTACTACCATTAAAGGTTCTGCAACAAAAAATCGTATGCCTGTCAAGTAGAGTTTCCATTGTCCTTTTTCTTTTTCTATTCTTACCTCGGCCACTCGCTGTGTTGGCTGGTACGGCTTTGCAGTTGTATGCTCGCCTCTAAACTCAGACTTAAAATTGACTAATATAAAAAAGTACCCATTTTTGCTTTTTTTAATTTCAGAGGTACTAACGTCCGAAAAAAAGATAGTTTCATTACTTGTTTTTTTATAAAAAATTGACAAATTTGTCAAATAACGACTCACAGCCAAGTCGCCTCCTTTGGTGGTATTGTTGGGGTTGATGTCGTCTTCGATGATTGAGCCATCATCATAAAAAAGCTGTTCGTTATTGGGCAAATAGGCATTTTCTATTATCTGGCTTATTTGAAATGCACTGGCATCTTCAAAGACAATCGTATTGAGCAAGCCTCGGTAGTCGGTTGTTATGAGGCGGCGGGCCAATGCCTTGATTTCTTTTTTGTCGCCATCGGTGAGGCTACTAAGGTCTTGGCTCCAAAGGCCGTTGGTAAGGCTGAGTAGAGCTATCAATAAAGTATTTTGTAAAACATTCATAACTATTGGGTCTAATCGCAGTCGGTATAAGTATATTTTATATCTGAAAATAGATTATCGACTTTTCGGTCAACAGGCAATCCTTTTGAATTGTAAGTATATATGTAGCTATTTTGTTGCTGTGAAAGAACCCTGCCATTTAGTCCATTGCCCTCAAAAGTACGGAACTGGTAGTTTTTGGTATTATTTATATTTTCGCCATAAATAGCGGCGATGATTGGGTGTCCTTTGAGATTGAGCTGAGTCTGGTTAGGTATAAGTTGATTGTCATAAGTATATTCGTTAAAAATAGTTTGGTTTGTAGTTGTATTATATTGAACACTATTGAGGAGTTGTCCCTTGCTATCGTAAGTATATTGTCGGTTTATAGTACTACCTATTGTCAATCGTATTATTCGGCCATTAGATACCGTGTATTTGGTGTTAGTATTATCGTTTTGAGTGTATGATGTTGTAAGGCCATTTAAGTAGGTTACCAACGTATTGTTTGCACCTCCAACCGAACTTGTGGGCAACAAACCGCCAGATAGATAAGTATAAGTGATGACGTTACTAATTGTCTCACCCGTTTGTGTAGTTTGTGTAATGCCGTACAACACTTTTGACCCATTGAAAAAGTAAGAATAACGCAATGTATTTGAAATAGGATTCGTAAGGCCAAAACCAGAAGTCGAGCTGATGCGTGTTTGTAAATAATTGTCGGCATCATATTGATATTCAATGGTTTGTAAACCACTGAATGCACCTTGGACGGCATACTGCTCTGTGGTAGCTTTGGTCAAATTTCCCATTTTATCATACTCATATTTGGTACTTCGGGTACGTGTGCCATTAGAGTTAAAGTTATTTATTTCTACGAGTTTACAGGCTTTAAAAACAGGGAGGTCGTTGATGTCGTGGTGGCAACCTGTAAGGGCCACCACCACGAGCGATACTATATATTTGAATTTCATTGCAAAATTATATTTGTAAAATTTATTACTTGACTTCAATACCAATGTTACCCAACAAAATCTGCCATTGGGTAAAAGTCTGCCCGTTTTGGATCTTTTCATAGGCTTCAAACTTTGTTCGTATAGATTTTTCGGTAATGTCCGAATACATTATATCGGCGGCAGTTTTATCTGAGCCATACCCTAAAAATGTCTGAATACCTCGGACGATGCCGTAATAATTGCCATCGGCTTCTTGTTTGGGTTCAGACACATATTTTATTTCGTTCCATTCAATATTCGTTTTGCCGTAAGGCAATACTTTGAGACGGTTGAGATATTCTCTGACAGGGTATTTTCTGATAATTGAGCCATTCTTTGACGTAACTTCGACCATGGCATCGGGCAAAAACAGTTTAACGGCCTGATTGATAATCTCATCTCGCTGTATGTTAGATATTTTTTTGTCCGTGATATTGTTCAAGTACCCCGAAAAATCTTTGATACGTTCAATGGCTTTATTTTTGTATATTTCTATTTCGACGCTACTCAAAAATGGTTTTGTTGGTGGTGTCTGTGGTAGTGGGGGCGCAATCAGCATCGGGGTCGAATCTGTTGGTATAACTACTTTCTTCAAATCTTGTACTTTTTGATACACGCTTTTGAGTAGCGGTACAGCCTCGTTGATGTCTTGTAAGATTTGGTGCTGCCCATCGGTACGAATCACCGCTACAACGTTACTGAGCGCAATAGAAGCCGCCTGGCCTTCTTGATTTTTGTAGTTAATGAGCGCATCGCTTTGGTAAACAATAGTACAAGCTATGGCTTCGGTAGGTACAGCTCGTACTATCAAGTCGGTTTTTGGGCCTTCGCTATTATAAAAATACTCTAATTGTTTACGAGATTGAGCAACAGTAGTTTCGATGTCAGACACTATCAAATAGTTGCCTTTGGCATTGAAGGCTACCAATATATTGTTTCGCCCCCAAGTTCTCAAAATTTTGCTCTCTCCGTTTATTTGGTTGTATTTTACTTTGTCTTCGGTGGCCTCCAAGAGTTGATACTCCCAAGCATTGCCGTTTTTCATGTAAAATTTCTGTTGGCCAATAACGCTTTTTGCTCCCAGTATCAACATCAGTCCAGCAACGATTTGGGCTATTGTTTGTTTCTTCATTTGATTTTTATCTATGTGATACAGTTGAACTTGGAATAAAAACACATTAAAATGCTATTTTTAAAGTCTCACTCCCATACATCACTTTATTGCCATTGTTGAGGTAGGCACGTATGTAATAAACACCAATCGGTATGTTGCTGTAGGTTAGTTCGTATGTACCTGTTTCAGTAATTATATTTTTGGATATTGACACATTAGCGGTCTGAAATGAAGGCTCTTTGTCTGTTTTTGATAGAACAGTGCCAACCGTGGCCGACTTAGATTTGCCGAGCGACCTAATCTGAATCGTGACTACGAATGAGTTAGAACTCGTTTTTTTGATTGTGGTTTCGCCAATGGCAAGTTCGGGGGCAGCGGCTTCGGTGAAGTACGGCCTGATTATCTCGGGTTTGATGTCATCGACAGAGCAACTGCCGAGCAAAAGCATAAGTAGCAGAATGTAAGTATTTTTCATAGGAACTGTGATTGGCTTTTTTTTGGGTTATATTTATAAAAAAATGACTGATATGGATACAATTAACACTCCTGTAATGCAACAAATGAGCAATTTACAATTAGAGTTATTACGAACCTATACTCGGCAGGTATCTAATGAAGCCCTATTAGTGATTCGTAAAATACTGGCTGACTATTTTGCTCAAAAAGCAATGAACTTGGCTGATAAAGCCTGGGAAAACAATAACTGGGCAACTGCCGATACGCAAAGACTCTCGACTGAACACAACCGTAAGAGCTACCACTAATGAAACTGCTTCGCCTATTCAAATTGTTGAATTTATGGACATATAGAGTTAGTCTTCTGCTTTTTGACAGCCACAAACAATTCTAACGGCTTTTTCAAAAGAATCATCAGATACATCTTCTGTAATCAATTTGCCTGTATATTCATTTAGGTACTTTGTATCCCCCAATATACCTTTTTCTCTTTCAAACCACCCGGCACCTTTCTTCCCAAATGAAAGACATTTATATTTACTTTCAGATTCGTATGCCATAAAAAGTTCTTTGTACTCGTTAAAACACTTTACGTTCCGAATCGTTATTTTATCACCTCCGCATATTGTTTTTTCAGATGATTCTCTTTCTTCATAATTACAGGTTGATGATAACCTCGCTTGTTGCTCTTTTTCATAAATCTCTCGTTGTTGTTGCATTTCCACCCATTCAGCGTGCCACTCTGCTTCTTTAACTTCTTTACCATTCCGTAGAAAATCGTGAACTGTTGCACTCGGTAATCCATTTTTTGCAAATTCTTGGGTTTGAGCTTGTTTGCGTAACAAAGATGAAGAGATAGGCTGACTACTAAATACTACTTTCTGATTTAAGTTAGCCAACTTCAATTCTGTTTTACCTTTTAGGCCACCAATAATACTTGTGGCATCGATACCAGTGTTAGTTAGACCTTCTCCGAAATTTAACATTGTGGCATAGATAGTTCTTTCACCTGCTTTAAAATCGGGGACAATGTAAAAATCTTCTGCATTACCTACCGAACGAACAGATTGGGTTGGTGGACGTGGCCCTGCTGACTGTCCAAAAAAATTAAGTACTTTTTCTAAACCGTCGGCAAATGTGCCAATTACGCCCATATCGACCTCTGCAATAGATAATAGTGTAGCCGCAGTGGATATTTTTATAGGTATAGTAAAACGGCTTCTATTTTGAATTTCACCATAAATCAGATACTTACCTACTCCTTTTGTAGTAACAACCCCTGCGGTATAAGTACTTTTTTTCCAGTTTTCCCATTCTGGATTTTGTGGTTCTAATGCTATAGATGACACTATAGAAACATTCTTTTGAATTTCTTGCTCTAATTTTTGACCTATAAACTGACCCGTGTTTTTAGGCATTAATTTATAATATTTGTAATTCGGGTCTTTGCTCAAATTCCAAATAGATGCCACCAAATCATCGCCGTCAGAAATTGTAGTATAACCTATTTTCCAAAATTGATTCAATATATTCATTGGTCGTTCTGCGTAATCAATCCAACTATATTCTCGAACTTTATTGTGTACTTCTGTAATGTTCTTAGGTGGTTTTATTGTAAATTGAGCATTAAAATATCCAGCTTTTGTTGTACTTGTCAATTTGAGTTGGTTGAATTCACTTGGACTCATCTGGAAGTTTTGGCGCATTCTTCTGTATAAAGTTAAAACTTCATTTTCTGTACAACCTTGTAAACCATTCACAAATGCTTGCTTGCCAGATTTACTATTGGAGAATTTAGAAAAGAACAACTCGACATCTCTGTAATTAACCACCAAATCGCCTGCCATTTGTTCTGCTGGTAAACCTGTATTTGGAAACTTCTCCACACCCTCAAACAGCTCTGCAACGGTGCTACTGTAGCGGATATACTCTTTTTTGAGTTTGATGGCTCCACTATTTCTCGAAAAAATATCAGCCATATCGGCATAGTCAGACCGCTGCAGTGTGGTGCTATTGATGGCTTGATCTATGACACGACTTGTGTGTGGGCTGTTTTTGAACGCCTGTGCAAAATCTTGGGCATCGCTTAGGGAGTTCAA
>JAYVJH010000243.1:0-3425 GCA_043769455.1 Runella sp.
TCAATGAATAACCATTATACAACTCGGTATTTGGACGAAAATGGCCTCTGGAAAAACCAGACAGATACCTATAATCATATTTGCGATTTGGCACCGACAGCAGGTCAAACCCCTCGGTCGGTTGGTTTGGCTTATGCTTCAAAGCTATTCAGACAAAATAAAGCCCTGTGGCCGATGACCGATTTTACCCGCAAAGGCGATGAGATTGTATTTGCAACGATAGGCGATGCTTCAACTTCGCAGGGTATGTTTTGGGAAACCATGAACGCCGCTGGTGTGCTGCAAGTGCCGCTACTGATGTCGGTCTGGGACGATGGCTATGGTATTTCGGTACCAATCGAATACCAAACCACCAAAAGTAGTATTTCCAAAGCATTGGCAGGTTTACAGCGCAATGAAGATGACAAAGGCATAGAAATCTTTACTGTCAAGGCTTGGGACTATGTAGCACTACTCGAAACTTACCAGGCCGCTGCCGATATTTGTCGCCAACAACACGTACCCGTGCTGGTTCATGTCCAAGAAGTAACGCAACAGCAGGGCCACTCAAGCTCAGGCTCGCACGAACGCTACAAAACCCCCGAACGCCTTGGTTTGGAACAAGATTTGGACTGTAATAAGCGTTTCAAAAATTGGATATTGACCAATGGCTATGCAACTGCAGACGAAATAGAACTAATTGAAAACGAAGCCATTAAACTCATCAGAAAGCTGCGTAATGAAGCATGGGAAGCATATCAGAGTTCGATAAAGGTTGAACAGGGTATTGTTTTGAATTTATTGGAATCTGTCGCTCATGAAAGTAAATTTACTACCCAAATACTAAAACTCGCCAACGAGTTGCGTCAGTCGGTTCAATCATTGCACCGAGATACAAGTACGGCTGTCAGAAAAACCCTGCGATTGGTTCGGTCTGAAAATATCATTTCAAAAAAACCATTGAAAGATTGGTACGAGGCAAGCCAAATAGACAACCAAGATCGTTTTAGCTCACATTTATATAGCCAATCGTCAGAGTCGCCACTTAACGTGCAAGCCGTTGCTGCTCAATACGACGACAATGCGCCAATGGTTGATGGCCGTGAAGTCGTGCGGCGCAACTTTGACGTACAGTTTACCAACGATTCTCGACTTGTGGCATTGGGTGAAGATGTGGGTGCAATAGGCGATGTAAATCAGGGTATGGCAGGCTTACAAGAAAAGCACGGTGCCATCAGAATCACAGACACAGGCATCAGAGAGGCTACCATCGTTGGGCAGGGTATTGGTATGGCCATGAGAGGGCTGAGACCAATTGTAGAGATTCAGTATTTTGACTATATCTATTACGCCCTCGCTACCCTCACCGACGACCTCGCTACGCTGCAATATCGCACCAAGGGAGGCCAAAAAGCACCGCTCATTATTCGTACCCGTGGCCACCGCCTCGAAGGTATCTGGCATTCTGGTTCACCCATGGCTGTTGTTATCAATAGTTTGCGAGGAATGCACGTAGTTGTACCACGAAATTTGACTCAGGCCGCTGGTTTTTATAATACCTTGCTCAAAGGCGACGACCCTGCTTTGGTAGTAGAGCCACTAAATGGATACAGATTAAAAGAAAAATTGCCCAATAATTTGGGTGAATTTTGTGTACCATTGGGCGAAATTGAAATATTAAGAGAAGGCTCAGACGTAACAGTCGTAACTTATGGCTCTATGTGCCGTATCGTAATGGCTGCCACCGAGCAACTGGCCGAAGTCGGTATTAGTGTAGAAGTAATTGACGTTCAGACACTTTTGCCTTTTGATTTGAACAACAATATCGTTGAATCTATCAAAAAAACCAATCGAGTAGTGTTTGCCGATGAAGATATGCCAGGCGGAGCAACAGGATATATGATGCAACAAGTCTTAGACAGTCAAAATGCGTATCAATATCTCGACTCAGCCCCACGCACCATTTCGGCCAAAGCCCACCGCCCTGCTTACGGCTCTGACGGTGATTATTTCTCAAAACCAAATATTGACGATGTCTTTGAAGTAGTCTATAATATGATGAATGAGGCTAATCCCAATGAATTTGTAGCTTTATAATGTTTTTATGAAAAAACAGATAAATAGATTTTATATCATTCTTATTTGTCTTCATTGGTGTTGCATTTATATTGCCAAAGCACAGACATACAAAGCGTTGGTATCTGACAAAAAACCGTCAGATACCAACGTTGCCACAGCCTGGGCCGAGCTAAACGTACTTCTCATGACAGGCACACGTTACAACACACCCACCTATGGCTCTCGGGCGTTGGGTTATATTGGCCTGACAATGTACGAAACAGTTGTTGCCGCTTCGCCCAAACACCACTCGGTAGCCCAAACACTCTGCGATACGCTTCGACTGCCCAAACCACCAAAGATATTTTGCCCAGAACTGGCTCTGAACGCTGGTCAAGCCTATATGCTCAATGCTTTTTTTGGGTTTGCCAATAAACAAAAACTCATTGATTCGTTAGAAAAAACGATTTATCAACAATATGCTACTCGTTTTACGCCATCGATAGCGGCTGCTTCGGCAGAATATGGCAAAAAAATAGCTGTTCGTATTTTTGAATGGTCTAAAAGCGATGGTGGAAACAATGGCTGGGATCGTAATTTTCCCAAAGATTATGTCAGACCCGAAGGGCTGGGTTTATGGGTTCCGCCTCTTATCGGTCAGTCAAACTCCAAAATACCCATGCACCCTACTTGGGGAGAAAATCGTACGTTTTCAAAAAAAAATGCCAAACTACCCTTGCCTAAGCCGCTGGTTTATTCGGAAGATACTACAAGTGCTTACTACAAAGAATACAAAGAAGTATATGATTATAAAAAAATACTCACCGATACCACAAGGGCTACTGTACTGTGGTGGGGCGACGACCCCACCGAAACTTGTTCGCCACCTGGCCATTCCTACCACTTGGCAACGATTGCAATTTTGAACAGTGATGCTGACTTACTAAAAGCCACTCAAACCTACGCCCGAGTAGGTATGGCCGTAGCCGATGCCTTTGTTTGTTGCTGGAAAACTAAGTTTATTTATATGGTTGAACGACCTGCTTCTTTTATCAATAAATTTCTTTATCACACTCCCAAAGCACAAATACCTTGGCTACCGTTTTTTTTAGAACCACCCTTTCCTGCATTTTATTCAGGTCATGCAGTTCAGTCGGCAGCAACGGCAACAGTCTTAACCGAGTTATATGGCGATAGCTTTGCTTTTATTGACGACACGCACATCAAACGTCCCGATAGATATTACATGATAGCAGACCCACTCCCCAATAATTTTGGTGGTAAAGATTCAGGCCAGAATATACCCAAATTTAGTCGCCATAAAATGGTTTATTTGCCTCGTTCCTATCGTTCATTTTGGGAAGCCGCCCAAGAATGTGCCAACTCAC
>JAYVJH010000244.1:0-3962 GCA_043769455.1 Runella sp.
TGGACGGCTTAGATGCCCTCGTCAAAGACTTAGTGGCACTGTCGCAGATGGAAACGGGCGCAATCAGAATGCACTTAGAGCCTGTGGACTTGCGAGCCGTAACGTTGGACGTGTGCGAACAGTTAGAAAAACGAGCCAATCAACGCAGCGTATCTATTAAAATAAAACCCGAAAAAACCGAAAGTGTATGGGTAATGGCTGACTTGCAGCGAATTGGGCAAGTGATGACCAACCTCATAGACAATGCCATCAAGTATGGCCACGATGACGGCAAAGTGGTAATCAATTTTGAAGAAGAAAAAAAACGATACGTCATATCTGTAAAAGACGACGGGCCGGGTATTCCAGTTCAGCACCAAAGCCGTATATTTGAGCGTTTTTATAGAATTGACAAAAGCCGCTCGAAAGAAAAAGGTGGTACTGGTTTGGGCTTGGCTATCGTTAAACATATTCTGAATGGCCACAAAACCCAGATAACCGTAACCAGCAAACCCGACAAGGGTACAGTTTTTTCGTTTGTGTTGGGTAAAGTAAAAGAAAAATAGTTTAATCCATTATTTCACAAATGAACCAAATCCGTAACCTCTATTTTTCTCCCCGTTTTTGGGCTATTCTAATTGTATTCACATTACTGTTTGTACTATCATATCTTTTTCCGTTGGTGTTTGGTATTGCCAAATTGGGCTTTGGAGTTACAATAGGCTTGATTTTGGCCGATGGCTTTTTGTTATTTCAAAAGAAAGGTGGGATATTCAGCCGTCGTGAAGTGGCAGACAGACTTTCAAATGGCGACTCAAACCCTGTTACTATTTATCTTCAAAACAATTATCTGTTCAAGGCTCGCCTCGAAGTGATTGACGAAATACCACACCAGTTTCAAAAACGAGATACACTTTTTGAGGCTATTTTAATACCAAACGAAACCAAACTTTTGCGCTATGAGCTTCGCCCAACGTTAAGGGGCGAGTATAATTTTGGTGCCGTCAATGTGTTTGCCAAAAGCCCACTGGGACTACTCAGACGACGCTATCAGTTTTCGCAAGATAAATTGGTAGCGGTATATCCATCATTTTTGCAAATGCGACAGTACGAACTGTTGGCTATTTCTAACAGACTGACGGAGTTTGGTATCAAAAAAATACGACGAATTGGGCAAAGTATGGAGTTTGAGCAAATCAGAAACTATGTAGCTGGCGACGATGTGCGAACCCTAAACTGGAAAGCAACCGCCCGCCGCAATACGCTCATGGTCAATGCCTTTCAGGACGAGAAGTCGCAAGGAATATACTGTTTGATTGACAAAGGGCGTGTCATGCAGTCGCCTTTTGAAGGGCTTACATTGCTCGACTATGCCATTAACGCCAGTCTTGTTTTGAGTAATATTGCCTTGCTCAAACAAGACAAAGCTGGGGTTGTTACGTTTTCAGACGTGATGGGGCAAGTGGTGTTGGCAGAGCGAAAAATTGGACATCTCCAACGTATTATGGAAGTACTGTATAAACAAAAAACAAGGTTTTTGGAGAGTAACTACGAGTCTTTGTATGCGTACATAAAAACGCAAATCAGGCAACGCAGTTTGTTGCTGTTGTTTACCAATTTTGAGACTGTCAATGCTTTACAACGCCAACTACCGTACCTCCGAAAGTTGGCCAAAGACCATTTGTTGATTGTTGTGTTTTTTGAAAATACCGAAACAAACGAGCTATTGCATCGGCCTGCTGTTAGTACAGAGCAGATTTATCTCAAAACTATTGCAGAGCGTTTTAGGCAAGAAAAACAACACATTGTACGAGAACTTGAACGATATGGTATTCAATCTATTTTGACAGCTCCCAAAGACCTTAACGCCAGTACAGTCAATAAATATTTGGAACTCAAAGCCCGAGGCCGAATCTGATATTATTCATTTGAATAGCTAATTTCTGACAAAAAGCGTCGCCCATTAGGCGACAGTTTTTCGTAGGCCCGAGCAGAAATTTTGATAATAATACGGTCATTGGCACTAATATTGGGCAATTTGCCAATTACTTTTACCCATGCCGTTTGGTTATTTGATGCGTTCTTGATTTGTACCAATGTACCAATAGCCGCAGTCCGATGCAGAGCCAAATATTTGTTGCTGTTGTCGGCTACGTCTATCACTTCGGCCATACCGTTTTCGATGATACGTTTGCCGGTGTTTATTATTTTTGGATCGGGCAGGCTGCTATTTTCAGATGGAATAGGTGGGGGTGGGGGCAGAGATTTTTCAAAGATGACAGGCTTAGTCTCGGTAATTTTTGCCGAATCACTTTTTGTTTTCCTAAGCGATTCTTTATAAGCGTTTTCAGATACAATCAACTCTTGACCAGACCGTAGTTGATCGGTCGATAGGTTATTCCAACGGCGAACGTCTATCATCATCACACCATACTTCACCGCAATACCATATAAAGACTGGCCTACTTCAACTCGGTGCAAACCCGTTTTGCTAATAATTACTGGTATTGGGTTGGGCTGTGTGTCTGTTTTTTTTGGTATTTCAACTTCTTTTTTTTCTGCAACAGGCGCTGGGGGCGTATTTATTGTTTTTTCTTCAACTGGCTCGGGCTTGCCCACGGCTTTCTCTTTGGCAGGGCTTGGTTCTGGTTTTATTATAATTTTTTCTTCTTCCTCAGCCTTGGGCTTTTCTTCGACTTTGGGAGCTGGTTTCTTTGCCAATTCAGTTGGCTTCGGAGCAGTTTTGCTTTGACTTGGTACTTTTATTACTTGCCCTGTTGTAAGATTGTCTTTCATGCCTGGGTTGGCATCTTTCAGAGCTTGCAATGTTGTTTTATACTTTCGCATCACGGCATAGAGCGTTTGTCCAGCATCGACTTTGTGTAGCGTAAAACGCTGGCCGTCTTTTGTTTCAGTCCGTAGCGAGTCTGGCGACAACGGCTTGTATGCAAGCCCCCGCACCGACAACACCAGACTAAGCAAAAAAAATAAAAATATTGATGTACTATTTTTTTTCATCATTAAAAGAATCTTACAGTGGATAGAGCGTTTGAACTTGACAAATAAATGAGTTGGCTTTGACTATAAATACACGACTCATGGAGTGTACCATTGCTACCAGCCTCAATTGGTTTGTGCAGCAATACTACTTTTTGTGAACTAACTACCAGTAAAAAAGGGGATAAGGCAGAACTGCCATGGGCGCAAATGTAATACACTAAAATAATATTCTTATCTATTTCACCATAAAAAATAGTGTTTTGGCACTTTTGGCCTACTATTTTTTCAATAAACTGACTGATTGTATCATAATAATTATCTGATTGTTGATAAGCTATTGGGTTTTGCCAGTGGGCTTTTAGTTGATTTTGATTGGGTGTTAGTTTTTCAATCACTTGGCCTGTGGTTTTATCTAAATATATTTTTTGAGATGCCACTGGTTCGTTTGTGCCTGAGTAGCAGTCCAAAATCAGATACTTATCATCGAAGCCCGAAAGTGTCGTCCACCAGTCTGTTTCGACGGGGGTTTTTTGCCAGATGGTTTTGTTGGCTTCTATGTCAATAACCGACCAATTAACTTGGTTTTTGTTTCGGGTTTCTATCGCCAAATATTTTTGGTCTTCTGTGCTTTCAGAAATATTATATTGAATTTTCCATATTGGCAAATCAAAACTAAATGTGTGTTGGCTTATCAACGTATTTTTTGTTTAAATGCTTTAATTGTCAGAACTTTGCCAAAGTTAAAATGTTTAGTGGCTATGATTCAAAGGATTTGCATATTTATTATTTTTATTTCGAGTAACGTTTTTTGTCAAACACCAGAAATAGGTGGTGTTGCCTACCAGCAAAAATACCAACTACACGTCCGAAAAACAGATAGTCCAATCAAAATTGATGGATTACTAGCCGACGATGGCTGGCGTGGTGTGGCTGTTGTCAGTGATTTTGCAGCACATTGGCCACAAGACAACGTACCTCTCAAA
>JAYVJH010000245.1:0-3733 GCA_043769455.1 Runella sp.
ACCCAAAGACGTAATAAACAGAATAACGTCTGGTGAGATAAAAGGCTACGCCTACGTGAAATATGTGGAAGAGACCCGTAGCCCACGCATGGAATACCATGTAGGAAAGTCGCAAATAAACGATGAAACAATAGAGGTAAAAATCGGAAAAGATGGTTTTTGGGAGCTAACGTTTAGTGCCAAATTAGAAGGCTCTTATTGGAAGGAAAAAGCAACGACAACCGTTTTTGGGGGGATAGGCCGACTAAAAAACAAATTAGAAGACAAAATCGTTACCAAAGCCACAGGCTACGACCAAGACATTGACCCCGAAGGCAACGGCTACCGCCGACAGGACAACAAAGACACCATAGTGCTAACAAACTGCAAAGTAAGACTGAAAATGAAGTAAGGTAAAAAAATGTGCTAATCAGTAAGTTATCAAAATACTGGTATTCTTCAAAAAGCATAGGTTAAATTTCTATGTTTATGAAGTGCAAAAGTAAGAAAAGCCCCTTACTTATACATAGCCGCACGTTGCGCTTTTACACGGTCGTCGGTGATGTATTCGTCGTAGGGCATCATTTTGTCGATAATTCCCTTTGGGGTGATTTCGATAATACGATTGGCAACGGTCTGGATAAATTGGTGGTCGTGAGAGTAAAACAACATAGCACCTTTAAACTCCGTCAGGCCGTTGTTTAGGGCCGTGATAGACTCTAAGTCTAAGTGGTTGGTGGGGTCGTCTAAGGTCAAAAAATTGGCACCCGAAAGCATCATTCTCGACAACATACAGCGCACTTTTTCTCCCCCCGACAGCACAGTAGATTTTTTCAAAGATTCTTCACCCGAAAACAACATTCGACCCAAAAATCCACGAATAAAACTCTCGTCTTTGTCTTTTGAAAATTGCCGTAGCCAGTCCACCAGGTTGTCTTCTGACTGAAATAACTCATCGCTATCTTTTGGAAAATAGGCGTTTGTGAGCGTTACACCCCACTTAAACGTTCCTTTGTCTGGTTTAGTTGTTTCGTGCAATATTTCAAACAATGCAGTTATGGCCGTTGTGTTGCCAATAAAAGCCACTTTGTCGTTGCGAGTAAGCGTAAACGAAATATCGTTGAACAACTTAGTGCCGTCTTCGGCAGTTTTACTGAGGTTTTCGACCATCAAAATCTGGTCGCCTATTTCACGTTCTGGTTTAAAATGAATATAAGGATACTTACGAGATGAAGGCTGAATCTCATCTACGCTTAGTTTGTCGAGCATTTTTTGGCGAGAAGTGGCTTGTTTTGACTTAGCCACGTTGGCACTAAACCGCCTGATAAATTCTTCTAATTCTTTGCGTTTTTCGTCAGATTTTTTGTTTTGGTCGGTACGTTGTCTCAATGCCAACTGGCTCGACTCATACCAGAATGTATAATTACCACCATAAAGCCGTACTTTACTAAAATCAATATCGACAACGTGCGTACAGACTTGGTCTAAAAAATGTCGGTCGTGCGATACGACAATAACGATATTTTTGAAATTGACCAAGAAATTTTCCAACCACATTACTGTTTCTACGTCCAAGTTGTTGGTAGGCTCGTCTAAGAGCAAAATATCGGGATTGCCAAAAAGTGTTTGGGCCAACAACACCCGTACTTTCTGGCTCGAATCTAAGTCAGTCATTTGGGCAAAGTGCATATCTTCTTTAATACCAAGTCCACTCAGCAGCGAGGCAGCCTCCGACTCGGCTTCCCAGCCATTGACTTCGGCAAACTCGGCTTCGAGGTCGGCGGCTCGTTCGCCATCGGCATCGCTGAAGTCTTCTTTGGCATAAATAGCATCTTTTTCTTGCATAATGTCGTAGAGCTTTTTATGGCCCATAATAACCGTTTGCAAGACCTGAAATTCGTCAAACTCAAACTGATTTTGTTTTAGTACGGCCATGCGCTGCCCAGGCGTGATGCTCACCGTACCTGTCTGTGATTCGATTTCGCCCGACATAATTTTTAAGAATGTGGACTTACCCGCCCCATTTGCCCCAATGACACCATAGCAGTTGCTGGGGTTGAATTTTATATTGACATCATCAAAAAGTACTCGTTTGCCATATCGCAGCGACACGTTCGATACTGTTACCATCTCAGTTTATTGAATTTTATGAATGAAGCCGCAAAATTACGCTTTTCTATCGGTCAAATGAAATTTTTAGTCCAATATCATTTTGACTGTTCTGACGGTATGTTTCCTTTAAATAACTTATTTCGGTATTTTGAGTAATTTTTCCGTGCTTTGTCCGTTGTTCAGAACTATTCAAAATATTTATTAGACGATGAAAAAAATTAGTTGGTCGGCCATTGGGCTTGCTTTGTTGGTGGTTATTGGTTTTTTGGTGGGTTATGGTTTTTATAATGGCCGAGACCGCCACCCCGATTATGCTCTCAATATAGACATTAAACCATCGGCCACTTTGGCTCAGTATCGGGCAGGTTTTGCGGCTGTTAAAATTACCCCACAAATTACAGAAACATGGACTGACAAAAATAACAATGCTTATTTTGACAAAAAAGAAGATACATTTGACGATAGCAACAAAAACAATAACTTTGATGCTGTGTGGTTGGCGGGTTTTCAAAATCGACGGGCGGCCAATACCATTCATGATGACTTGTGGGCAAGAGCCATGGTAATAGACGACGGCCAAACTCGTATTGTTGTCGTGGCTGTTGATTTGATTGGCTTTACGCACAAAAACGCACTCAATGTACGAAAGCGACTTGACCCAAAATGGAAGATAGATTATTCGGTTGTGTGTAGTACTCACAACCACGAAGGGCCAGATATGCTTGGTATGTGGGGAGATAGTTTTTGGGAGTCGGGTGTCAATGCAGAACATGCGCTGATGGTTGAAGCCAAAGTAATTGAGGCCATTGGTCAGGCTGTGGGACATTTGCAACCTGCCAAACTTAGCGTAGCTCAAGACCTAATTGGTGCGGCAACTCTAACGACCGATACCCGACTGCCGCTCGTAAAAGACGATGGATTGTATATGCTCAAAGCCACCGATGCCAATGCCGACACTACGCTTGGTACTTTTGTAGTATGGGGCAACCACCCCGAAACACTCTGGAGCCAAAACTTAGCCATTACCTCAGACTTTCCGCATTATGTACGAGAAGGTATAGAGAAGGGGGTTTATGATGGCGATAAACTTGTCAAAAAAGGGCTTGGGGGCGTTGCCGTATATGCCACAGGCTGTGTGGGTGGCCTCATAACGACCTCGCCAGAAGTAAGTATCAAACACCCTTTCAATGACCAAGTATTTACCAAACCCTCTTTTGAAAAAGCCGAAGCGCAGGGCAAGACTATTGCACTACTGATGTTGAAAGCACTCGAAAAAACAGAATTTATCAATGAAAAAATCCAGCTTAAAGCCCAAACTTTTGAGATACCGTTAGACAATCCAATGTTTAGGTTTGGTGTTGCAATGGGTGTTTTAGATGCTGGCTACAGCAGTTGGCTCAAATTAAGAACAGAGGCTGCCGTCTGGACTATGGGGCAGGCATCATTTATAACTATTCCAGGTGAAATTTACCCAGAGATTGTAAACGGGGGCATAGAAACACCAGCAGATGCTGACTTCAATCTACAAAAAGCCGTCGAAATGCCGCCGTTGCGTAGCTTGATGAAGGGCAAATATAAATTTGTGATTGGCTTGGCCAATGACGAAATTGGCTACATCATTCCACAGTCGGAATGGGACGAG
>JAYVJH010000246.1:0-3867 GCA_043769455.1 Runella sp.
ACCCCGATTGTTGGTGTAAGACGTGGAAAACGTGCATTTGGGTTGTCGGCTCTCCAATAATCTTTGTGCATGTCTAATAATGACGGAATAAAATCGCCTGCAAAAAACGGCCACGCACCTGTACCAGAGATATAATTGTCTTTTTTGCCTACACCTTGCAAAAATGCGTTTAGGTCAAAAATACCGTAGCCAAAGTTGAGATTGAAACTATACTCATAACGAGGAAAATTATTGCCAATCAGCACACGGTCATCGGCATTGACTTGGCCGTCGTTGTTAGTATCTCGGTATTTGATGTCGCCAGGATTTGGTGTAAAAAAGTGCTTAGGCGTGGCTGCAATATCTTCTTTTGATTGGAAGAAACCATCTGCTTGATATCCAAAGTAAGAACGCAACGGCGAACCAACTACTGAGCGATTGAGTCCTTCGTCCAGAAAAGGTGTGCCGGGCAGGTCAAGTATTTTGTTTACCACATCAGAAAGTGATGCTGTGCCGTCAAATTTGAGTTTGCCAAAATTCTTACGGTAGTTCAATGACATCTCCCAGCCACGGTTTTCCATGCTTCCTAAGTTCAAAAATGCTGGACTCAGACCCACATAAGTTGGTATTGGCTTACGGAAAAGCATATCTGTTACGGTTCTGACATAATAATCAAAAGTAAAATTGAGACTACGCAATACCGTCAGGTCAAGACCAATATCTGTTTGCTTCGATTTTTCCCAAGTAATGTTTGCATTTGCCGCCTCTGTCAATGAAAACCCCTGATTGATAAGTGCGTTAAAATAATAGTCAGTACCAGAAGTGTAGTTGGCAGCAAATGGATAGCGATTGCCAATGTTTTCGTTACCCAATGAGCCTGTCGAAGCCCTGATTTTACCAAACTGAATGATATTTGAAAGACCACTCATAAATTTTTCGTTGGTAAACACCCAACCTGCCGACACTGCTGGGAAGAATCCCCATTGCTTATCTAAGGCACTCGAAAAGCGTGAAGAGCCATCGTAACGACCATTGACTTCGAGCAAATATTTATCAGCAAAAGCGTAGTTGATGCGGCTATATGCTCCTGCCAGCGAACTTTCTGATGCTCCGCCTGAGTTATCACGGTTTGCACCACCGAGGTTTATGTAGGGGAGGGTTTCGTTTACATAGTCGGTACGAGATGCGCCCAAGCTACGGCTCGAAAACTCCTCTGTCTGAAAACCGACCATAGCCTTTATGTCGTGTAGCCCTTTGGCGATTTGGTACGATGCCTGTGTCAAAAATGTGTTGCGAACAATGGTCTGGTACGATTCGCTCAATGAGTTTGTACCTGGGGACTTAGATATAAAATCATAACTCTTTGTGGCTATGTTTGCATTGTAGCTATCATAGTTTGTCTGAAATCGCTTTGCATTTGGTAGCCCCATCTCGGTAGCATACGAAGCCTCTACTTCTACGCCTTTGAGCGGACTCCATATTAAGTTTACTTTACCCAAAAAATTAGGCGTTCTTTCAGTAAATAGTCCACTGGCTTCGGCTTGTCCCAATGGATTACGTCTGTTCGACTGGCCTGCATCACCATACATATTGTCGCCAAACTTAGCGGCGGCATTGGCTGGCAAACCGATGGCTTGCCGAATAATAAACTCTGGCGACGAACCCGCTGGCTCAATTCGTGTGCCTTGATTGAAAAACAAATTTGAAGTCAGTTTTAATTTATCGCTTAGTTGAATCTGTGGATTGAGGCGAATATCCAAACGACTGTAACTGTTATTAGGAATTAAACCTTGCTGATTGAGGTATGACACCGAAGCAAAAATATTGGCTTTTTCGTTTCCAGCATCTATCGTTAGGTTGTGGTTTTGCATCACTCCGCTGTTTGTCAGTAGCAACTTTACCCAGTCGTTATTAAAAATCTCTAAGTTATCAGGGGCATTTGTTTTGTAGCGGTCAATTAGCTCTTGTTTAAATATAAAAGCAGCAGGATTGCCCGTTTGTATTCGTTGTGCCTCATTGCTGAGTTCCATGTGTTCGACACCCGACACTTTTTTGGGAATATTAGTAGCTGATTGTTGCGTAACAAATGCGTTATAATTTACTGTTACACCTTTTCCAGTACTACGTTTTGTTTTAATTAGCACAACACCATTAGAGGCTCGTGAGCCGTATATTGCTGTTGAAGCCGCATCTTTTAGCACTGTCATGCTTTCGATGGCGTTGGGGTCGAGCAAATCCATACTTGACACTACACCGTCCACTAACACCAACGGCCCCTGACCAGAGAAAATCGACCCTTGACCACGTATTCTAATATTGGCACCGTCTGCGCCAGGCTTACCCGACGACTGCCAAACCGAAACACCTGGCGCAAGCCCCTGCAACAAAGTAGAGGTAGATGCTACTTGGCGGCGAGTAAGTTCTTCGGCCTTAAACTGCGATACTGACCCTGTGAGGTTGGCTTTTTTTTGTGTGCCGTAACCAACTACAACTACTTCGTTGAGCGTTCTATCGCTGGCTTTAAGCATTACTGCCAAGTTTTCGCCAGCCGTTATTTCTTTGGTCTCAAAACCAATACTCGACACAACAAGCGTACTCCCCTTGGGTGCATTGAGTGTAAAGTTGCCATCGGCATCTGTCGATGTCCCTACCGTTGTACCCTTGACGGCCACATTTGCCCCCACCACGGCATCGTTGGTTTCGGAGTCTGTTACTTTACCCGACGTTTTTATATTTTGCGCCAGCGAGCATAGCCAAAATAACGAAAGACAAAGTGTTAGTAATTGTTTTTTCATAAATAATAAGGGGTTTGTTTAATTGAAACTCTTTTTGTTAAAAGAAATACACAAAGTATTTGTTCAAATATAACTATTGTAACAATATATTAAATAATTTTGTTAGAATAATAAATAAAATCCATGAAAAACAGCTTGTTTCTAATCCTCATTTTGTTGGCATCTTGCGTCAAGACAACAGGTACTGTCGCTCCACCAACACCAAGCGTCAAAACAGATGCCGTGAGGGGAGTGTGGCTCACAAACGTAGCCAGCAATGCGTTTTATACCAAAGACAACCTCAAACAAGTCGTACAGTTTTGTGCAGAGCGGGGTATCAATCATATTTTTGTGGTAATGTGGAACAAAGGCTGGACACAATACCCAAGCGACATCATGGAAAAAACCTTCGGGCGAGCCATCGAAGAACGCCTTGATGGCCGAGACCCCATGCGTGAACTACTCGACGAAGCCAAAAAGTATGACATCAAAGTTTACGCTTGGTTTGAGTATGGTTTTGCAGCCGAAAACAGTGCCCTTGGCGCACACATACTAACGAAGTACCCGAGTTGGGCGGCTTTGGGTGCAGACGGTAAAGTAGTGGTCAAAAACGGATTTAAGTGGATGAATGCCTTAGACAAAAATGTGCAGGATTTTATGCTGTCGTTACTCAAAGAATGTGTGCAAAAATATCCTGACTTGACAGGTATTCAGGGCGATGATCGTCTGCCTGCATTGCCGTCCGAATGTGGGTATAATCAAAATGTGGTGGACTTATACAAATCTGAAAACAGCGGTGCCGTGCCACCCACCGACTCAAAAAATGTGGCATGGGTAGAGTGGCGGAGCAAAAAACTCAACGACTTTATGAAACGGCTTTACACAGACTTAAAACAACTTCGCCCAACGCTCAAAATAGCAATGGCCCCCAGTATTTTTCCTTTCGCCAAAACTGAATATTTACAAGACTGGCCAACGTGGGTAGAAAACGGCTGGGTTGATGTACTTTCGCCGCAAATGTATAGGTATGACATAGCGGCATATCGCAACGAATTTGATAAAATAATCAACGACCAAATTTCTTTACAAAAACGTAATGTACTTGCCCCTGGGG
>JAYVJH010000247.1:0-2180 GCA_043769455.1 Runella sp.
AACAGGCACATTGACGGCAGGTGTTTATAGATTTAGATTATATAATTTGAGTGATTCGACCAAATGCGCTGATACAGTACAAGTAACGCTAACGGCTTGCTTAGTGGCTTGTTTGAAACCTTCTATCGGTACATCACCAAGTACGCAAACGATATGCGCTGGAACGGCGGCGGCGACCTATAATGTTTCAGACCCCGAGGGTGTTGGCGCACATACTTTTCAATGGTACGGTTACACAAATTCAAATACAACTATTGGAACGGCTTTGGTAGGAGTAACGGCAGGGCCTTTTGCACCAACAACTGCACAACTACCACCAGCCGATGGTAAAGTGTATTATTATGCACTCATAGCCTCAACGCCCAATGTACCCAACTGTACAGATACGGTTTGGGTGGCTGTCAAAGTCAATGATTGTACGGTAGCTTGTTTGAAACCAGATGCCG
Source organism: Runella sp. (assembly GCA_043769455.1). Taxonomy (GTDB): domain Bacteria; phylum Bacteroidota; class Bacteroidia; order Cytophagales; family Spirosomataceae; genus JAYVJH01. The sequence goes on from JAYVJH010000247.1 coordinate 447, forward strand.
GGCCAGATCAGTCAATATTTTGGGACTGTGGTGGGGTAAATTTAACAACTGCTGACTTGATAGATGCCAAACCCGGGCAAGTATGGAGAGTATTAAAATCGCCAGTAGGTACAAATGTATCTGTAACATCACCAGCGGGAATTGTAAGCGGTATGACTACGCCAACGGGTGGCTACCAATTTGTACTACAAACCATTGCAGATTCGTTAAATTGCCGAGATACAATGAATGTAATCTTTGGTGCTTGTTCTGGTTGCGTTAGCGAAAAAGGGGATATTATAGCACTTAATCGAATAGCTTGTAAAGGTGATACATTTCCCACACTGAAAGCCATAATTATTGGTAATGGTACGACAAATTGGTATAAAACGGCTACTGGGGGCGTACCGATAGCTACCAATACATTGACATACAAACCTGTTGGCATCGTAACGGCAACAGATAGTTTCTTTGTGGAAATCAAAAGTAGGGACTCTAACTGCCCAATTATTAGTCGGCGAGTGAGAATAATAGTAGTAGCCCAAAACTGTGCCGATACCATTGATTTAGCCTTAAAAAAATCAATTGATAAAAAAATAGTGCAGATTGGTGATGTGGTAACATATACCATCAAAGTATGGAACGAAAGCACTAAGAACGCCACAGGTGTAGAAGTAATCGACCAATTACCAGCAGGTGTGCAGTATGTCAGTGGTGTTGCTTCTCGAGGTAGCTATACAAACACCACAGGTATTTGGACAGTAGGCAACGTAGCAGCCAACGGCGATACTGTAACACTGACCATCAAAGCCAAAATACTGAGTGAAGGTGTAACATTTAATGTTGCCGAAATATCGAAAGCTGACCAAAAAGACAGAGATAGCACGCCAGGCAATGGGCTTGATGGCGAAGATGATACTGACAGAATATGCGTGTCTGCACCAGTTAAGTTATGTTTAGGTCAATCAGCCGAGGTTACTGTACCAAGTAATTACACAGGTATTGTTTGGAAAGATGCAGCGGGGTCTATTGTACCGAGTAATGGTAATACCATAATGCTCACCAAGAAAGGAACTTATACATTTACGGCAATCAATGGTCAATGTCCAGCGGGTGGCTGCTGCCCAGTAATTGTAGAAGAAATCAACTGTTGCCCAGCCGAGTTGTGTGTACCTTTTACGATAATTAAAAAGAAAAAATAGTATGTAAGTAAAAAAGGCCACTCATTTTGATGAGTGGCCTTTTTGCGTTTGAAGATACAATTATCATAAAACTCGAACAAATGGGTTCAATACTTTACCCTCTTCAATTCAACTGGAATGCATTTGGTTCTATTAGTAACCTCCAAGGCATACCAAAGCGTTTGTTCGTTGAGTAAAATCTCAAAAACACCAGGCTCAACAGCACAAATATCCGTGGTCTTCAAACTCTGTCCCGTAGCACTGAGCGTATGCAGACGTAGGCTATAAGCATTGATATTTACCCGTAAAGTTGCCGAAATAGCTTGTTGTGCGGTGGGCGCATTTCCCCAGTTTGTGTTTATTGAGGTGTTGTCGGCGTTCCAAGTCATACCTGTGTTTTGGGTACGGGAGGCCAAGGTAATAAATGTGGTATCGGCATCTGAAAGACCTTTTTCGCTGTCAGAAAGCCACGTTAAAGCCCCAAATTGGGTAGCGTTTAGTAGCGTTAAGTTACCAGCTTGGGTGTTTGGGTTGTCTTTCAAGAAACCAGAAATAGACGCGTACTTTGGCGTGG
>JAYVJH010000248.1:0-4992 GCA_043769455.1 Runella sp.
TAACTACCAAACTAACTTTGGTGATAGCACAGGGCGTGACCTGATGATTTATAATATCAGCAAAGACGATTTGGCTTTGGCCGAAGAAATTCTTGTAAATCCTGTGCCAAATAATCCTAAAACTCTAAAAGAAGGCGAAGTATTGTATGGACGTTATTGTATGCACTGCCACGGCGAAGCTGGGGAAGGCAACGGTTTGGTGGCTGAACAATACAAGGGTGTGCCAAACTACAAAGCCGATGCTTACCTGAATATGAACGATGGACATATTTTTCATGTTATAACACATGGCAAAGGTCGAATGTGGTCGCATGAGTCGCAAGTAACGCCAGAAGAGCGCTGGAAAATTGTACACTACGTTCACAAACTACAAGAAGGATAACGAAAAGCATTTGTGTAAAAATAATCATTTTGCACAAACAATTAGAAAGTTCAAATACAATAAGTGTAGAAAAAAGACCAAAACTCTCAATTTACACGCCGCAAATTATACATTAAATTTTAAAATATGGCCTCACATCATCACGAAGCAATATCAGTTGAAGAACAATTTGAGTTTACATCACAATCAAAGCGTAACTTACTAATTGGGGGCGCACTCGGGCTCGTACTTGTATTGGTAGGGGCTTATTTGCTTGCCAATGGTGTAGGTGAAGAACACGCAACTGAGGCAGCACATGGTGCAGCAGGGCATGGTGCAGAAGCCGCTCACGCACACGGTCACGAATACAAGTGGACGACTCGTATTTGGGCAAATATTTGGGTCAATGCAGTTTATTTCACAGGAATATCTGTAATAGGAATGTTTTTTATATCGTACAATTATTTGGCTCAAGCGGGTTGGTCGGCAATCTTTAAGCGTATTCCAGAAGCCATGCCAGCTTTCTTGCCTGTTACTGGTTTGGCGATGCTGATAACCTTCTTCGTAGCTGGCCACGATATGTTTCACTGGACAAATGAGGCACTATTCGACAAAGCAAGCCCAGAGTACGACGCCATTATAGCAGGCAAGAGGCCTTTCTTGAATACACCGTTTTATCTATGCAGAATGGCATTCTATTTTATTGCATGGTACACGCTCTGGAAAATGATTCGCAAATTCTCGTTGCAAGAAGATGAAATTGGTGGATTGACCAATTATGAGAAAAGTGTAAAATATGGAGTAATGTTTTTGTTGGTTTTTGGCGTAACATCTTCGACTTCGGCTTGGGACTTTGTGATGGCCATCGATACGCACTGGTTCTCCACAATGTTTGGCTGGTACACACTCGCAAGCTGGCACGTGGCTGGGTTAGCTACAATGACACTCACAGTAGTAACACTACGTGAAAGGGGTTATTTGCGTTGGGTGAACGAGAGTCATTTACACGATTTAGGTAAGTTTTGCTTTGCATTTACTATTTTCTGGACTTATGTATGGTTTGCACAATTTTTGTTAATATACTATGCCAACTTACCAGAAGAAGCGATATACTATCGTGAGCGTTTTAGCGGTTATGGTGGAATTTACAAAATGCCGTTCTTCATAAATATATTACTCAACTTCATTGCACCGTTTTTGGTTTTAATGACCAGAGATGCAAAACGTACACCACGGATACTAAAAGTGGCTTGCTGGACGATAATTGTAGGACACTATTTTGATTTTTGGAATAATATAATGCCAGGAACAGTAGGCGCACACGCAGGCTTTGGCCCCGTTGAGTTTGGTTTTATATTGATGTTTGCTTGCGGATTTATTTGGACGGTTTCCAGCCAATTAACAAAAGCAAATCTTGTTCCAAGCAACCACCCTATGTTGGAGGAGTCGCTACATCATGATATTGCGTAAAAAAAGTAAAGATTTTCAAAACAATTTTATTTAACAGCTAATTATTATAGTTGGATTGTAACATCTAAATATTAAAAACAAAATGACTTATTTAATAGGTTTTCTTACACTTGTGTTCCTTGGCTTGACGATAGCGGTAGTCATGAGAATGCAGAGCGTACTAAAAAGTACAAAAACAGACATAGTAGAAGACGACGCTCCTGTACCAAATAACAATGCGAATGCCATAATGTGTTTGCTGTTCTTAATATTCGGGTCGATAGGGGGCGTTTGGTCTTATTTCCACTACGAAAGTACGTTTTTATTGCCTGTGGCATCTCCACATGGACGAATCACAGACCATATGTTCTGGGTTTCTATGGGAATATTATCAGTTGCATTAGTTGTTGTGAATGTTCTAATATTCTTTTTTTCTTGGAAATACAGCTACAACAAAAATCGCAAAGCCAAATTCTATCCAGAGAACCACGTGCTTGAATTGGTGTGGACAGTTATACCAGCAGTAGTGATGGCTTATTTAGTGTTTACTGGCTATGTAGCTTGGACAAACATTATGGCCGAAGCACCTTCTAATGCCCAAGTTGTGGAAATAATGGGCAAGCAATTTAACTGGTGGGTACGTTATGGAGGAAATGAGGACAATAAGTTAGGGAAATACAACTACAAATTGGTAGATGATACAAATAACAACCCTATGGGAATTGATTTTTCAGATGCCAATTCGTTCGATGACTTTATACACAATGGCGAAATGCACCTAATTGTAAATAGACCAGTAGCTTTGAAAATTCGTGCAAGAGATGTTTTACACTCTGTTTTTATTCCTCATATGAGAGTAAAAATGGACGCAGTGCCAGGCATGCCAACTAAATTTCAGTTTACACCTGATAGAACAACCAAGGAAATGCGGGCAGAGTTAGAAAATCCGAAATTCGATTATGAAATTGCTTGTACCGAAGTATGTGGACGTGGCCACTTCTCTATGAGACTAAGACTTATAGTAGAAGACGAAGCATCTTTCAACAAGTGGAAAGCGTCTCAAAAACCAGTTTTAGCGACAATTTTGGAAAATAAGCCAGACTTTATGTCGAAAATACCACAGGATTTAAAAGCAAAAGCTATGAAGTATATGCCTGTTCCAGCAGAACCAGTAGTACCAGTAGCCAATACAAAACCAGCACAGACAGGTTCAGCAACAGGTGCATCGGCCTCATTATAAAATACAAACCTTTAAAAGATACAACAATGTCAGTAGCAGAAGCAGATTTGAAAACAGGCGTTCACGTACACGAAGTAGGCGAACACCATCACGAAGAGTTAAACTTTTGGCGAAAATACGTATTTTGTGAAGACCACAAAATAATAGCCAAACAATACATGATATCAGGTATAGTTTGGGCTGTGATTGGTATATCAATGTCCGTAATATTCCGAATGCAATTAGGCTTTCCCAATGCCAACATGAGTTGGTTGAAGCCAATCTTGGGTCGTTGGATTGAAGACGGTGGCAAACTAAGCCCTGATTTTTATTTGGCACTCGTAACAATGCACGGGACAATTATGGTGTTTTTTGTACTAACAGCAGGACTGAGTGGCACATTTAGTAACTTCTTGATTCCGTTACAAATTGGCGCACGGGACATGGCCTCAGGATTCTTGAATATGTTGTCGTTCTGGTTCTTTTTTGCATCGAGTATTTTGATGTTTATATCAATATTCTTAGAAACAGGCCCAGCCGCTGGTGGTTGGGTAGTATATCCGCCGTTGAGTGCATTGCCACAGGCTCACTTAGGCTCACAAATGGGAATGACCCTCTGGCTGCTGAGTATGTCATTGTTTATAGTATCTGCCTTGTTGGGAGGTATCAACTACATCACAACAGTTATCAACTTGCGTACACGCGGTATGTCGTTCAGCCGTCTGCCACTTACAATTTGGGCGTTTTTAATTACAGCAGTTTTGGGATTGATTTCGTTTCCCGTTCTATTATCGGCAGCTTTACTATTGATTTTCGACCGTCATTTTGGTACAAGCTTTTATTTATCAGAAATATATATCAATGGCGAAGCCTTGCCTAACCAAGGTGGAAGTCCAATATTGTTTCAGCACTTGTTCTGGTTTTTGGGACACCCAGAGGTTTATATAGTACTATTACCAGCACTTGGTATCACATCAGAGATTATAGCAACCAACTCACGCAAGCCCATTTTTGGCTACCGTGCTATGATTGCATCACTTTTAGCTATTGCGTTCTTGGCGTTTATCGTTTGGGCGCACCACATGTTTGTAACAGGAATGAATCCGTTTTTAGGCTCAGTGTTTATGTTCTTGACATTGATAATTGCAGTACCTTCGGCAGTAAAAGCATTCAATTATATCACAACATTATGGAAAGGTAACATTATTTTTACTCCAGCAATGCTGTTCTCAATAGGTCTGGTTTCGTTATTTGTAACGGGTGGTCTTACTGGTATCATTTTGGGTAATTCGGCTTTGGACATACAACTACATGATACTTACTTTGTAGTTGCTCACTTCCACATAGTAATGGGTGCAGCTTCAGCATTTGGTTTCTTTGCTGGTGTTTATCACTGGTTTCCAAAAATGTTTGGCCGAATGATGAATAACACGCAAGGCCAAATCCACTTCTGGGGTACATTCATTGGTATATATTTGATATTCTTCCCGATGCACTACGTTGGTATAGCAGGTTTCCCGCGCCGTTATTACTCATTCACAACCTACGATTTCACCCATACTTTTACTGACCTAAATCAGTTTATTAGTATTGCTGCATTTTTTACCTTTGGGGCGCAGTTTATATTCCTGTGGAATTTCTTTTATAGCATTTTTAGAGGACGCACTGCACCACTGAACCCTTGGAAGTCAAATACTTTGGAGTGGACTACACCGCTACATCCAGGTCATGGTAACTGGGAAGGCGAAATTCCAGCAGTTTACCGTTGGCCGTATGACTACAGCAAGCCAGGCGCAGCCGACGATTTTATTCCTCAGAATGTCCCTTACTCACAAACACCAGAGTCTAACTTGCCACATGAAAATGCGGAAATAGCTATGGAAAAAGAGATAGAGGCTCAAAACTATAATGACCAATTTGCATCGCACTAATATTTTTCAGAAACTAATACTCCTAACAATCG
>JAYVJH010000249.1:0-4805 GCA_043769455.1 Runella sp.
GAAGAAGTCGATGCACTCGTTCAGGGTATGAACCCAAAATATGTAAAACTACTACTTGATATTGCTCACTACAAGCAGGGCGGCGGGCGGCCCGAAAAGGCCGTTTTACAATACCGAGATATACTACACTCGCTGCACCTCAAAGACACTGTGTCGCCACTGCCCGACAAGCCCAACGACCCCAAAGCATATAAATTTGTAGAACTTGGTCGTGGAAATGTGGACGTAAAAGCCGTCTTTGAATCATTGAAAAAAATAAAATTTAACGGTTGGGGAATAATAGAACTCGACGGCGTGCCAGACAAAGACAAAACACCGTTGTCGTGCGCTACCACCAGCCGAGACTATATCTTGAACACATTAAACTACCGTATTTAAGTAGTCGTGAGTTAAATACAATACTGTTAATCAGTAAGTTATAAAAACAAAAATACCGTATTACCTTTAGATGTGTATTTAAACGAACAGAAAAATAACAAACAGAAAAATTTAAAATGAAAAAGTATTTAATTTTAATTCTCTTAATTAGTCAATTAGTCAATCAATCAACTGCTCAAAAAAGTAACTGGAAGCCGCTTTTTGATGGCAAAACACTCAAAGGCTGGAAGATTCTGAACGGCGCAGCAAAATACGAAGTCAAGGACGGTATGATTGTAGGCACGGCTGTGGCCAACACTCCCAATACTTTTTTGAGTACCGAGCAAGACTACGGCGATTTTGTTTTTGAGTGCGAGGTCAATGTGGACGAAGGGCTAAACTCTGGCATTCAGTTTCGTAGTTTGTCAAAACCTGATTTTGAAAATGGCCGCGTGCATGGCTATCAGGTGGAAATCGATGCCTCAGACCGTAGCTATTCGGGTGGCATATACGACGAAGCCCGCCGTGGCTGGTTGTATGTACCCGAAATAAACCCTGACGGCATGAAGGCTTTTAAACGAAATAATCAATGGAATAAGTACCGAATCGAAGCCATCGGCACAAGTCTAAGAACTTTTATAAATGGTGTAGAGGTAGCCAATGTCATTGACGGTGTAACAGCCCGAGGGTTTATTTCACTACAAGTACATGCACTTATTGCCAAAACTGACGAAGGCAAGCAGGTACGCTGGCGCAATGTCAGAATCCAGACCGAAAACCTTAAACCGAGCCCACAAACAGGTATCAGGGTCGAAAGTTATATATTGAACAATATATCGGAAAATGAAAAAACACAGGGCTGGAAACCGTTATTTAATGGCCAAAACTTTGATGGCTGGCGAGCAATTTACAAAGATAAAATGCCTGAAAAACGTTGGAAAATAACCGATGGTGTGCTTTCAATCAGTAGCTCAGATGGTGGCGAGACTGGCAACGATATTGTTTCGACAGAGCAGTTTACGGCTTTTGAACTCGCTTTTGATTTTAAACTAACTGACGGCGCAAACTCTGGCATAAAATACTTTGTATCTGAAAAGTACGACACGGGCGGAAAGTCGGGCATTGGCTTAGAGTTTCAGGTATTGGACGATGCCAAGCACCCCGACGCAAAACTCGGCGTAGTTGGCAACCGTACAATCGGCTCGCTCTATGACCTGATTCCAGCCGACAAAGAAGGCCACCGCAGCCGTGCCGTCAAAAAAATTGGCGACTGGAACAAAGGCCGTGTAGTGGTTTATCCAGACAACCGAGTAGTGCATTTTTTGAATGGTTTTAAAGTAGTAGAATACACCCGTGGCGACAAGATTTATCAGGCTCTCGTTGCCCGTAGCAAATACAAAGACTGGGAGGGTTTTGGAATGGCCGCAAAGGGACATATTTTGATTCAAGACCATGGTGATAATGTATTTTTTAAGAATATTAAAATTCGTGAATTGAAGTAGTTTTTCTCTATGCTTTCTGTACCTCCGTGCTTAATTTCTTTACCACAGAGGCACGAAGAATATAAAAATTCACGGATGGAAAAAACCTTTGTGTTCTCTGTACCTCCGTGTTTAATTTCTTTACCACAGAGGCACGAAGAATATAAAAATTCATGAAAAAGTATTTAGGAAAATGGAGGTTACACAAAAATATATCAATGAACTTTCTTATAAAATCATTGGCTGTGCCATCAATGTTCATAAAGAATTAGGATCTGGTTTATTAGAATCTGTTTACGAAGCTTGTTTTATTGAAGAATTACGACAGAATGAGTTTACTGTTACGAGCCAACAACGTGTGCCAATAATATGGCGAGGCAAAGAATTGTCGCATGAGTTACGATTGGATATTGTGGTAAATAATATAATAGTTGTCGAACTCAAAGCGGTTGAAACGATGATTCCACTTTTTAAAGCACAATTACTTTCGTACCTTAAATTAAGCCAAAAAGCCAAAGGTTTATTGATAAATTTTAATTGTGAAAATATAAGAAGTCAAATGGTATCGCTCGTTACAGCGGACTTTGCTAAATTGCCAAAGGAATAATATTTCTCTATGTAATCTGTACCTCCGTGTTTTAGACATTATAGACCACGAAGAAAGGGAGGAAAAAAAATATGAACCAAACAATAATCATAATCAAACTAAAAATATGCAAAGACGAGATTTTATTAGACAATCAATATTGGCGGGGGCAGCATCGGCTTTTTCGGCCAAAAGTTATGCCAAAATCATTGGCTCAAATGACCGTGTGCGGGTAGCTTGCGTAGGCTTTGCCGACAGACACCGCTATTCGCACGTGCAGCCTTTCAAAGATTTATCAAAAAGTATGAACTTTGAAATGGTCGCTCTGTCAGACATTTGGAACCGCCGCCGAGACGAAGGCAAAGCCTATCTCGAAAAACAACTCGGCAACGATATTAAGGTTTTTAGAAATAACGACGAACTCTACGACTCCAAAATGGTGGACGCCGTATTTATCAGCACCGCCGACTTCCAGCATGCCGTACATACTGTTGAGGCCGTCAGGGCGGGTTGTGATGTATATTGCGAAAAACCATTGGCAGAAACCATGCAAGATAATCGTGCCGTTTTGAAGGCCGTTAAAGATTCTGAAAAAATTGTACAAATCGGGTCTCAAAGACGAAGCGGTACTAACTACTGGGCGGCCGACGAGTACATAAAGTCAGGTAAGTTTGGGCCAATCGTCATGGTAGAATTGATGTGGAACGTAAACCAGCCCGGCCGCTGGCGCAGACCCGAGCTAACGAGTACACTCAAAGAAAGCGATGTGGACTGGCTACGCTACCAAATAAACCGCCCAAAGGTAGCTTTCGACCCACGTAAGTACTTGGAATACAGACTATTTTGGCCTTATTCGTCGGGTATTCCTGGCCAATGGATGAGCCACCAGATTGATACCGTACACTGGTTTAGTGGCTTGGCACACCCACGGTCGGCGGTAGCCAATGGAGGTATTTATCAATGGAAAGATGGTCGAACAAACCCCGATACACTGACAGTGGTGTTTGACTATGGCCCACTCAACGACCCAACTACTGGCTTTCAGGTGCAGTTTACAAGTCGCTTTTCAAACTCGGCTGGCGAGACCAAAGAATTGTACTATTCTAATGGTGGTATGATAAACTTAGACACCAACGAAATAAGTGCCACAGGCGGCTTGCGTGAGCGTGAAGCTGGCGCAATGGGACTCAAAGCCAATTTACTACCACCTCTAAAATTGGAAGGTGTCAAGGTGGAGTCTGGTGCAAACACAGGCGGCGACCCACTGACCTACAACCACGTCAAAAACTGGATGGAATGTGTACGCAACCGCAAAACGCCTAATGCGCCCATCGAGGCGGGCTACCAGCACTCCATCGCTACCATCATGGCCAATGCCGCCTATCGTACAGGTATGAGGGTAACATTTGACGAAAAAACACAGGAAGTAATGGCTGGCGGAAAAGTCTTTAAGTATTAGGCGTATCGGGCTTTTAGCTGGTAGCAAAATAACCCTAAGTATTTTGGTATAACCTATAAAAATAGGAGCGCTATTCATTTAAAGCTGAATTTAGCCTATTAAGTGAACAACGCTCCTATCTTTATTTACCTCTATTCAAAATAGCCTCTACTTTTGGCTTTGCGTAGAATTTATTGAACAACGTAACGCATACAAAAGTTAGTAACAACAAACATAGTGTACGAATCAAGCGATTTTTTATTTCTTTTGCTTGGCCTTGTATTTTGAGCTGATAAAAAACATATATCGCCCCAACAGCAATCGCAAAAGCCTGAAACCAAGTAGACAGCCGAGGATAACTCATCACACCATTAAGTAATAAGGGGCCAACTATTATCAATAGAAGAAGGGCATATTGAACTCTTTTTAATTGGCTAATAGTCAAAACTTTCATCGTATTTTTAGTTATATTGTTGTTTAATTATTCCTCATTTTTGCATCTATTGTTACACGCCCCCAGAGTCGTTAGCGCCTGATTGAATGACACATAATAGGCCCCCATTGTTACTGCATAACAACCTAATGCACCAATAAGTGTACCAGACAATAAACCACAACCCACAGCAGCAACATACACATTTGACTGAGCAGCGCCGTCACTAATATTGAAATCTTCACTACAATTCCCCCTGCAGTCAGAGATTCTGGCAGATTTTCTTTTTTGTAATACCGATTCTTTCACAGCAAGGCCAAAGGCATCTGTAATTTCTTCATAAGAATACAAATTTAACAATGGTTCTTCTCTAAGCAAATTTTTTCTATTCAAACTAATGGACATTGTACTCAAATACGAAAATACAAAATCAGGGTCATTGTACATTTTTGCTAAAAGTTGCCTCAAATGAGGCTCATCTGTAACATTTTGAACCTCGTTTTGCCAAAT
>JAYVJH010000250.1:0-7475 GCA_043769455.1 Runella sp.
TAAATGCCAAATGGATAGCAAGTACAGGTGTTATAATGGACCAGTTTACAATTTTTAAAAATGTAAATAAACAGGCTAACCTAACAGCCAACTTTGGGACAGAAATTAAACTAACACCTTCTTGGAAAGGCACTTACAACTGGCCAGATGGCTCAAAAGGAGCGACATTCAGTCCCAAAATTACCAAAGATACAAAAATAGAAGTACGAGACGATCAAAATTGTTTGGCCGACCAATTTACTGTTAGGGTATTGGCTGTGCCAACCATCACAACCTCCAATTTGGCTAATCCATCAATTTGTTTGGATAGTAGTGTGCCTGTGGCATTTACTTCAAGTGGTTTTGTAACTACTGGGCGTGTGTTCAGTGTTGAATTATCAGACCTGAATGGCAATTTTATATCTTCTGCCGTGGTTGGGACTGGCTCGGTGAGTCCTATTTTGGTTACAATTCCAGCCACCACATCGCTGGGATTTCAGTATCGTCTGCGGGTTGTTACAGACAGTGCAGGTGTTACTTCTGTGCCATCTTCGGCTATTCTTTTGATGAGAAAACCAACTGCAACTCTCAGCGGAGGTGGTACAATTAACATAGGCGACTCGACAGCTCTCAATATTGCCTTCACAGGAAACGGCCTTTGGACTTATGCCTTTACTAATACCAACACAGGCACCACTTCGGCCAACCCGCTGACTGGAATAGTAAAGCCTACTGTAACAACTACATACACGCTGGCATCGGTCAGTAATGTATGCGGTGCAGGTACTGTGTCTGGAAACGCAACGGTGATAGTCAATCCCAGAGTAAGTACTGCAACTTTGGCTATTGGTAGTGCGTGTGTTGGTACAAATGTCAATGTACCGTTTGTAGTAACAGGGACTTTTGCAGGTACTGCAACTTACACAGCCCAACTGTCAGATGCAATGGGAGGCTTTGGTAGCCCAACAGTTATCGGTACAGGTTTGGTAAGCCCTATTGTTGCAACGCTACCACTTACCTCAGCTTCGGGAGCTGGTTATCGAATCAGAGTTGTTGCGAGTCTGTCTGCCACGAGTGTTAGTAGTATGCCGTTTACTATTAAAGTCAAACCAACGGCAGTAATTAGTGGTAGTACAACGATAAATGTAGATGCAACTGCCAACTTAGCACTTAGCCTTACGGGCGACTCACCATGGAGTTTTGTACTGTCAGATGGCTCAACGGCAACTATAACTACGGCCACAAGTTTGGTTGAAGTCAAGCCGTTGGTGTCGACTACTTATTCTATTACTTCATTGACAAACGGTTGTGGAGTGGGAGCGGTGTCTGGTTCTGCCAGAGTTACGGTTATACCAAGAATCAGCACAACAACCCTCAACTTAGGAAATGTATGCGTTGGGGCGACCATCAGCGTTCCATTTGTGCTAACTGGCGCTTTTGAAACCCCACCTTTATATACTGTTCAATTGTCGGACGGTGTGGGTAGTTTTATCAATCCTACTACCATTGGTTCGGGTACGGCCAGCCCATTAACGGCTAATATTCCAACAGGTCAGGTTTCTGGCGCAAATTACGTTGTTCGAGTGGTGGCGAGTAGTAGTACGTCTGTGGGAGGCTCGACATTAAACATACGGCCATTACCAACGGCTGCTATATCGGGTAATCAAACCATTGATTTTGGTAATACAGCCTTACTAAATCTAACTTTTGCGGGCGATGCCCCATGGAAATATACACTATCTGATGGTACAACAGGTACTGCCGACCGCTCACCTTTTACAGTTAGTATCAAGTCCGACCAAACCAAAACTTATACAGTTATCAAAGTCAATAATATTTGTGGTGATGGTACAGGCTCGGGGGGGGCGGCAGTTGTAGTTGTTCCTCGATTGGTTACCGAAAACTTACCTTCGTTTATCTGTGCTGGTAGTGTATCTGATATTAGATTTGGAGTGGGGGGAGTATTGGCTATCAACACAAGCTATCAAGTACAGCTTTCTGATAGTTTAGGCCGCTTCAATAGCCCAGTTACAATCGGAACAGGAATGGCCAGCCCTATTTCAGTAGTCATTCCTGCCAATACCGCCTCGGGCAATAGTTACCGTTTGAGAGTTGTTGCCGTCAATAACAATACAAACACCACACCAAGCAGCCCGTTTGTCGTCAGAACCAAGGCTACTGGTGTTTTGACGGGTGGGGGCATTACCATAAAACCTGCCGAAGAGGCGGTTTTGGTTGTCCAAGCAACGGGTGATGGCCCATGGAACTACGTTTTGTCGGACAATACAACGGGTACGTCCGTTACCTCACCGATTATTATTTCAGTTTTTCCTATCTACCCAACTACTTATACAATAAAATCAATCGGAAATACCTGTGGTGCTGGTGTTGGGTCTGGGTCTGCTGTTGTCAATGTACTGATAACTAACCTAAATAATCCCTTGAACGGCGAGGTAACTGTGTACCCCAATCCAATCCAAAACAACGTAAATCTAAGCATTAAACTTCCCCAACCGCAAGATGGTGAATGGTTGCTTTTTAGTGAATCTGGCCAGATTTTAAAGGTAAATAAATGGATAAAAATACAAAAGTATGATGAAGTAATTAGTATTGAAAACATACCATTGGGAGCGTACTTTTTGAAGGTTAGAGTAGGTCAAAATTGGACTATTCATAAGTTGATTAAAAACTAAAACTATAATTAAATTTAGACTATAAAAACAGTAAAGATTCTGTAAACCAAGGATTACAGAAGAGAAAATCAGTAGTATATATGTTGCTGTATTTATTCAATGGTATTGACTATTAGATATTTTGTTATAACTTTGCGCTACTGAAGCCTTACAATAAATACTTTGTAGCGGCGTTAGTGCTAAACTGATAGATGTTACTTTTTGTAGAAATGTCTGTCAGAATTGTTTAACGAAACATAATTATTTTGAGAAAACACACTTATATATTATCTACTGTATTCTTATTTGCAATCTGTAAAACAGAAGCACAAGAACTAAAATCAGCGATTAGTTTTTGTAATGAATCACTACCGTTACATGAACCAGTAGTAATGAAATACCTCGACCAAGCACTTCATCGGACTGGCAACTCTGTGCTGACAGACATACGAAAAAATGCGCCACAGTACTTTAGTATCATCGACCCGATACTGGTACATTATCAAGTTCCAGCAGATTTCAAGTATTTGTGTATTGCCGAAAGTGCCTTTACCAAAAATGCCATATCGCAAAAAGGCGCAGTTGGCTTTTGGCAGTTTATGCCCGAAACAGCCAAAGCAATGGGCCTCGTTGTGAATGAAAAAATAGATGAACGCCAGAATCTTAGAAAATCAACGGCAGCAGCCTGTAAGTATTTTAGGCAACTATACCACGAGTTAGGTTCTTGGACTTTGGTAGCCGCAGCCTATAACGCTGGGCCTACCAAAATGAAAGAATATTTGAAGATTAATGGCAAAAAAAATTTCTATCAATGGTCAATTTATTCTGAAACCAGAAAATATTTGTACAGAGTGGTGGCCATCAAAGAAATGATGAGCCGACCAGAGGTATATACAAGTATGATTACTTACAAAATGACACTTCGGGCGTTTCTGAAAAATAAAGGTATATTGCTGGGTTTGGTATCTTGGCCTACAACGGTTAAGATAGTGGCCACAGAAATAAAACCAACAAATGAAACTGCTGTGATGGTACCTGTTAGTGTTGCACTCGTGTCGGGCTTTGAAAATGTCGTCTCGGTGGTCTGTAAGCGGTACTTATTTGGTGCTTCGACCAATTATTCGCTGTCAGGAATGGTCAAGAATAGTCAAGTTGCTTTGTTACTTAGCAGCGAGTTTTCTCGCTCAGAAGAGCCTGAAAACCAGTGGATAACATTGCCCTTTTATTCTCGACGTAGAACGGAAGATTATTTATTGCCAGTTGATCCAAAGGTGATGACCTTGAAAAAAACCAATAAGCGGCACTTAGAGGTAGTTGTATGATAGCTATCTCATAATAAGCACTTCGCCACTGAGTTTATAGTCAATTTCTCTGAGATAAACTGAATAATAATAAATGCCCAATGGAAGCGCATCGCCGTCCCATTGGGCATTGTCGCTTTTTGACCTAAATACAATATTACCCCAGCGATTGTAAACCTCGACTACCGAGTTTGGGTACTCACCAATGCCGCCAATTTCCCATTTGTCATTTATACCATCACCGTTGGGGGTAAAGCCGTTTGGAATTATCAAATCAACAACTACAATTTTTGTGTTTACCACAAATCGACAACCTTCTGGCGTCGTTACCGCCACCAGATAAGTTGTTGTGATCTGAGGGCTGGCAGTGGGGGTTGTACTTCTTGTATCTGACAATCCTGTTGATGGAGACCAAATGACGGTTGATTTTGATGGGAGCGAGGTTTTGATTTCAATACTTTCGCCTTTAAGAATCACTAATTGAAATGGTATTTGAATACGGGGTGGGGGCGCAACTACCACCGTCCGAATGGCACGATTGCTGCAACCTTCGACATTAGTAAAAGTGTAAGTAACTACATAGCTGGCAGATGGCAGACCAAATACTGGAAATTTATCTTCGACCACACCACGACCACCATAAATACCACCTGCTGGTGTGCCTCTGAGTGTTATTGTTTGAGAATTATTGCTGCAAATAGGTGCAACAGAGTCGAGGGTAACTGTTGGCACTGGGCGAATGACAACTATCTTTTTGTCTGACTTTGTGCTACATTTAGTTGAGGTATCGGTAACAACGACGGCGTAAGTTCCTGGTTTTTGCGGTTGCCATTCAGACCCAATGGCAGCTACGAGTGGTATGTCATTCAAAAGCCACAGATAGTCGTAGTTGGCTTGTTTAATAGTACTGAGTTTGAGTGGTTCGCCAGTGCATATATTGGTTGGCCCGCTGGCAGTGAGTGTGGCAGCAGGGCGTGGCAAAACCATTAACTTGAGACTGTCTTGTGTTGTGCAAGGTGTTGTGTTGTTGGTTACGATAACTTTATAGAGGCCGCTTTTTTTGACTGCTCTCAGAGTTAAGCTGTTGATATTCAAATCTACACCGTCTCGAAACCAACGGTAGCTAACGTTTTTGTTTTTTGACGGTATACTTAGGTCTGTACTGTCGCCATCGCAAAGTGGTAGTGTTTGTTTAGATTGTATTTTTATAGAATCACAATCTAACGTAGCCGCAGCCCAAGTGCCATTGGCTATTGGTAGCAGCAAAAGTAACAAAAAAAGCAAGCGGTACATATTTCAATTGACTGATAGGTTATGATATACGACCTGATTTGTTAATTATTGTAACGGCTACACCAATTCGCTCATATAGACATCGGCTACTTCTTCTAATATTTCAAATATATGGTCATAAGAATCGGCTTCGACTAAGCGCATACGGAAAGGCTTGAAA
Source organism: Runella sp. (assembly GCA_043769455.1). GTDB lineage: Bacteria > Bacteroidota > Bacteroidia > Cytophagales > Spirosomataceae > JAYVJH01. Next base: position 5,406 of record JAYVJH010000250.1, read on the forward strand.
TTGTCTAAACCTTTAAAGTAGGAGGCATAATGGCGGCGCATCTCAAAGATACCTGTTTTTTGACCTTTCCAACGAATCGAAAAATCAAGATGTTGGCGGCATACCCGTACACGCTCGGCTACGGTTGGCGGCTCTAAATGTTGGCCCGTTTGGACGTAGTGTTTTATTTCGTTGAATATCCACGGATAGCCAATGCTTGCTCGGCCAATCATCACTCCGTCCACGCCGTAGCGATTGCGGTATAAGAGGGCTTTTTCAGGGCTGTCGATGTCGCCATTGCCAAAGATAGGAATCGTAATACGTGAATTTTCTTTTATTTTGCCAATCAGCGTCCAGTCGGCATCGCCTTTGTACATCTGCACACGAGTACGGCCATGAATCGTTAATGCCTTAATACCTATATCTTGCAGCCGCTCGGCTACATCGGCTATGTTTTTGGTACTGTCGTCCCAGCCCAAACGTGTTTTGACAGTTACAGGCAAATGTGTGGCCTTGATTACGGCCTCTGTCATACGCACCATTTTGGGAATATCTTGCAATAACGCCGCCCCTGCACCTCGGCAGGCTACTTGCTTGACGGGGCAGCCATAGTTAATATCTACCAGGTTGGGATTGGCTTTGGTGGCAATTTTGGCACACTCGCCCATGGTTTCGACATCGCTACCAAACAACTGAATACCGATTGGGCGTTCGTATTCAAAAATATCTAATTTTTGTACGCTCTTGGCCGCATCACGAATCAGCCCCTCAGACGATATAAACTCGGTGTACATCAAATCTGCGCCACCTTCTTTGCAGACGGCTCTAAATGGCGGGTCGCTTACGTCTTCCATTGGTGCAAGCAACAACGGAAACTCACCCAGCTCTATGTTTCCTATTTTTGTCATTTTTGTTTCATAAATCTTACACAAAGATACGACACTATCTCTATTTTTACACCAACTTAACCTTAAACAGGTCTTTGGACTTAGCCCAAACCCAGACTACCAGCACCATCGTCAGGCCGCCGCCCATGAGTACCGACGGCACAGTGCCCATGAGTTTGGCTGCTAACCCTGACTCAAAAGCCCCGATTTCGTTGGACGAACTGACAAAAACGCTATTGACCGAAATAACTCGCCCTCGCATATTGTCGGGTGGAATGACCTGCATAATCGTTTGCCGTACTACCACACTGATAGAATCGAAGGCCCCCGTCAAAAACAACATCGTTACCGATAGCCAAAAATTGGTTGAAATTGCAAAAACCAAAGTCGCTACTCCAAAGCCTGCCACGGCAATGAGCATATTGCGCCAAGCATTGACGGTTGGTGGAAAGTAAGCCGTCATAAAAATCGTTAGTACTGCGCCTACACCAGGCGCAGCCCGCATGAGGCCCAAACTCTCAACGCCTACGTGCAGCACTTCTTTGGCAAAAACGGGCAATATAGCAATGACTCCGCCAAATAAAACAGCGGCTAAGTCGAGCGAAATAGAATAGAGAATTATTTTATTGGCAAACACAAATCTAATACCCTCGCTGATGCTCTGCCAAAGGTCTGTGTTGCCGTTGGTTGGCTCTGGGATTGGTTTTTTGGCAATAGTCGAAATCAATGTAAAACTAAAAATAAACAGACCAACCACTGCCCCGAGTGTATTTGTTAGCCCTAAATAAGCATATAAAAAACCCGAAACACTTGGCCCTAAAATAGTGCCTGTTTGCCAAAATGTACTGCTCCATGAGGCAGCATTGGTAAAAACGGCTCGGGGAGTAAGAAATGCTTTGAACGACGATGAAGTAGGCGAATAAAACCCCCGTGCCAGACCAATAACGGCAATGATGGCATAAACAATAATCAAAAAATTGCTCTGCGAAAACTGTGTTCGGACATCGGACGATGTAACCCACAGTAACGCTACCGAGCAACAAATGATAACAAACAGGCTAATTTGTAAAATAGTACGCTTGTCTCGGCGATCGGCGAAGTGGCCGCCAAAAAGTGCCAACGAAATATATGGAATAGCCTCTGCCAAACCAATATAGCCCAACGTAAGCGGGTCGTTGGTGAGGTTGTAGAGTTCGTAGCCAAT
>JAYVJH010000251.1:0-5701 GCA_043769455.1 Runella sp.
TTAAAATTGAATGTCTGATAACCTTCGATACTGGCATCTGGAAATTTGTAATCGACCGAGACATTAAACGATTTTTTGTCGTTCATCACCCGCTGATAAGACGTTTGGCCTTTGTAACGCACGCCCACGCTGTCGTATTTTACACCGTTTACCCACATTGTACCGCCAATATCTTTTTTGGTTGTATAGTTTTGGGTCAATAATATTTTATAATTGGTCTGTGGCAGTTTAAGGCGAACTTGCTGAATTTTGTTTACATCATAAAAACCAGTCATCGGCTTGCCGCCCTGAAAAAGTGTACGACCGTCTGCCGAAAAATAATATTCTTTGGGGAGATTTTGGGCAATAATATTTACAGAAAATGAGCAAGCTATAATTACCCACAGTAAACAAATAGTAAAGCGATGATTCATTTAGGTTAGTTTTATTGGTGTCAGAAAACAGTTTGGTAACTCAATACTACATCAATGTACGCTTTATTGTTACTAAATGTTGCATTGATATAATAAAACTTGTTAGATTTTCCGTTCGGCGTGTCATCGACAAACTTAGGCAATTTGTTTGTAACTTTGCGGCATGAAAAAAGTAGCATTTTATACTCTTGGCTGTAAGCTCAACTATTCTGAAACCTCAACCATTGCTCGGCAGTTTGAAAGCCGTGGTTTTGAGAAAGTTGAATTTAACCAAAATCCCGATATTTTTATTGTCAATACTTGTTCAGTAACAGAAAACGCCGACAAAAAATGTCGTAAAATAGTACGGGAAGCCCAAGCCATCAATCCCGATGGATATGTGGCTATTATTGGTTGTTATGCCCAGCTCAAACCCCAAGAAATTGCCGATATTCCAGGTGTAGATGCCGTACTGGGTGCTGCCGAAAAGTTTAGATTGATAGACTTATTAGATACTTTTACGAAAGAACCCACAAAAAAAAGCAAGGTTTACAGTTCAAATATCAGCGAAGCCATCGACTATCATACCTCCTACTCGCTCAACGACCGCACCCGTACTTTTCTGAAAGTGCAAGACGGCTGCGACTATCCTTGTGCTTACTGTACCATTCCGCTTGCCCGAGGCAAAAGCCGCTCTGACAGCATCGAAAACGTAGTACGAGCCGCCCACGAGATAGCATCAAAGGGCGTAAAAGAAATCGTATTGACGGGAGTAAACATTGGCGATTTTGGTATTCAGAACGGCGAGCGCAGTAGTAGTTTTTATGAATTAGTACAGGCATTAGACCAAGTGGCGGGCATCGAGCGATTCAGGATTTCGTCTATTGAACCCAATTTATTGACCGACGAAATCATCGCTTTTGTAGCGCAATCGCAGCGATTTGTGCCGCATTTTCATGTGCCGTTGCAGTCGGGGTCAAACAAAATACTGGCACTAATGAAACGCCGCTACCGCCGAGAATTATACGTTGAGCGTGTTCAAAAAATCAAGGAACTCATGCCGCACGCTTGTATAGGTGTAGATGTAATCGTGGGCCACGCAGGCGAAACCAAGGACGATTTTTTGGAAACATACCAGTTTTTGAACGACCTCGACGTATCTTATCTACACGTTTTTACATATTCTGAACGAGCCAATACTGCGGCATTGGCCATCAAACCCAGCGTACCACCCAGCCAACGAACCGAGCGGTCGAAGATGTTACATATACTGTCTGACAAAAAACGGCGTGCTTTTTATGAATCTCAACTTGGTAGCACTCAAACCGTATTGTTTGAGGACGATGTAACCAACGGCCAAATGCAGGGATTTACCCAAAACTACGTGCGTGTAACGGCCAAATACGACCCGCTGCTTATCAACGAACTCAAAACAATAGAGCTAACCCAAATCAATAACGAGGGAGTGGTTGAGGTACAAGAATTGGAAACCATTTTTTAAAATTTATTTCTTTAATAATAGTATGCTTGCATAACATTATTATTGTTTTTACATTTGTCAAACAAATAGTATGCGTGCAGAGTACTTTTGTGTCTATCGTTTAATATTCACCATTTATCATTTCATAAAAAGATGTTAGCTGTCGAAAACCGTACATCGCTCAAAGGGGGCGAATTTTTAATTAGAGAAACCGAAGCTCACGAGGTGTTTATCCCCGAGGAATTTACGGAAGAGCAACAGATGATTGCCCAGTCGTGTCGTGATTTTATTGCTACCGAGGTACACCCCATAATCGAAGAAATAGACAAAGCCAAAAGCCCCGACCTCATGGCCTCGTTGCTCACCAAAGCAGGTGCGTTGGGCTTGTTGGGTACGGCTGTTCCCGAAGAATACGGCGGTTTTGGCATGAACTTCAATACGTCTATGCTCGTAGCGGAGGCAACTGGTGCAGGCAACTCGTTTTCGGTGGCGCTATCGGCACATACTGGCATTGGTACGTTACCGATTTTGTATTATGGCAACGATGACCAAAAACATAAATACCTACCAAAACTCGCCTCTGGCGAATGGAAAGCGGCCTATTGCCTCACCGAACCCGACTCTGGCTCTGATGCCAACGCCGCCAAAAGCAAAGCCATCTTGAACGAAGCTGGGACACATTATATGTTGAACGGTCAAAAAATGTGGATAACCAACGGCGGTTTTGCCGATTTGTTTATCGTTTTTGCCAAAATAGACGATGGCAGCGGCAAAGCCGATAAAAGCCTGTCTGCCTTTATTGTCGAAAAAACTTATGGTGGTATTACGATGAACGAACCCGAACACAAAATGGGTATCAAAGGCTCTGATACCCGCCAAGTGTTTTTTAATGACTGTGCTGTGCCTGTCGAAAATCTGCTCTCGGCTCGTGGCAATGGCTTCAAGATTGCGGTAAATATCCTTAACATTGGCCGTATCAAGTTGGCTGCTGCAACGCTCGGTGGTGCCAAAAAAGTATGTGAACTGGCCGTACAGTATGCCAACGACCGCAAACAGTTTGGTACTTCTATCTCAAATTTTGGGGCAATCAAGTATAAATTGGGCGAGATGGCCATAAAGTTATATGCCACAGAGTCAGCCGATTATCGGGCTGGACAAAATATTGATGACCTCATCGAAGCCAATAAAAACAAAGGCATGGCCGATGCCGAAGCCAAACTCAACGCCCTCGAAGCCTTCGCCATAGAATGTGCCATCATGAAAGTGCATGGTTCGGAAGTATTGCATTATGTAACAGACGAAGGCGTGCAAGTTTATGGCGGCATGGGCTACTCGGCCGACGCACCCATGGACAGGGCATACAGAGATAGCCGCATCAACCGTATCTTTGAAGGCACAAACGAAATCAATCGTATGCTCATCGTAGATATGCTCTTGAAACGTGCCATGAAAGGCGAATTAGACTTGATGGGGCCAGCTATGGCAGTAGGCAAAGAAATTATGTCCATTCCAGATTTTAACTCTGACGATACCGATGCCATTTTTTCAGCCGAAAAGAAGGTCATTAAAAACCTCAAAAAAGTAGCTTTGATGATAGCAGGGGCAGCCGTCCAGAAATTTATGATGAAACTCTCGGAAGAGCAAGAAATATTGATGAACGTGGCCGACATTGCCATCGAAGTCTATGTAGCCGAATCGACTTTATTGAGAGTTGAAAAATTGATTGGTGTGAAAGGCGAAGTTGCTTGCGAACTACAAAGAGATATAGCAATGTGTTATTTGCACGAGGCAGTCGAAAAAGTAAATAACGCTGGCCGCTCGGCCATTACGTCGTTTGCCGAAGGTGACGAACTACGTGGAATGTTAATGGGCTTGAAACGGTTTACAAAAATTGAACCAGTCAATCTCAAAAATGCCCGCCGCCGCATAGCCGAAGCCATGATTGCCGAAAATAAGTATATTTATTAAGTTGTCGTGAGTATATAGTACGGTGTCGTGAGTCAAATACAATGCTGTAAATCAGCAAGTTGTCAAAATCAAAGCACCGTATTAGTTTTGAATAAGTACTTAAAAGTTACACTTCATCAATACTATAACGGGGTGCTGTCTCTTTGAGATGGCACCCCGTTATTTATTTTTTACTGTTCACTACTAATTTTATTCTTGGCCATATAGCCCAAATACCGTATCACTTCGTCTATTTCTTTGTCTGTTAGGTGGTCAATGGCTGGCATTTTACATTCATTACGAAACGAAGCTGGGTTTTTGATAAATGCCTTAATGTCGGCATCGCTGCGCCAGTATTCTGTTACGTTTTTAGGATAGTTGAGTTCTGGCCCCATTTTACCGCCCACTTTGTTGAGTGCGTGGCAGGTCATGCAGTTGTGCTGAAAAAGCCCGTAGCCCTTCACCATCGTGTCATCGTGTTTGGGATATACTGCCGCAAACTCTTTAGCCGATTCTACCAAGCTGATTTTGACCAAGTTATAGGGCCATTTAAAATCTCGTTCTTCGGGGCTTACATTGGTATAAACCACATAAAACGGAGCAATGACTTTTTCTTGACTGCCTTTTTTTATCGTCGTCCAGTCTGTTCCCTTCGGTGCATCGGCATCGGCTACGGCCAAAAACGCCTTGCGGCTCAGTACCTTTTCTAAATCCATCGAAGGATTGTAGCCGTCTTCACACTCAAACACAATCTGCGTTTGTTTGATGTCTAATGTTTTTATTTTAGTATATTTTTCAAGAATTTCAATTAGCGGAATGGCTTTATAGCTTTTGGCACTATGAAAAACAGGGTCATTGGCTACTTTTACAGTTTGTGTGTTAGTCAGTTGGCCCCCGTCTTGTAATGCCAAAAAATCAATACTCAACGAATCTGTCGGCTCTGCTAACTCTGACGAGTCGGCCTCTGCAACGGTCGAGTCAGCTTGCTGTGAGTTTGTTTTTTGAGATTGATTGCAAGCTGCAAATAAAAATACAAATGACAAACAAAGAAGTAAGGTTTTGATTGGTCTCATTTTGAAACTATTTTTAGATTTTTGGTTCAATACTTTGTATAAAACAACTTCCATTCCGTGGTCTGTGTCTCACAGACCAGAGTTATGTCCTGTGAAGACACAGGCCACGGAACATAACTCATGTTACACAACTAAAAAACAACACCGTAGGTGTGTACTGTTGGTAGTCAATATGAGCAAATAAATAGTAAAGCCCCAGTGGGGCGGCCTGTTGTCAGGTTACGCATATAGTGTTGTTATGTTATTTTTTTGCTGCTACCGCTGCGGCAGACCGTCAATAGCGAGTCCATCTGGAAATTTTGCGTAACACGAGTACATAACTCTATTTATTACCATTCCGTGGTCTGTGTCTCACGGACCAGAGCTATGTCCTGTGAAGACACAGGCCACGGAATATATTTTTGTATTTTAATACTTTTCTGTTCCTAAAAACATTTTCACCCTTCACCAAAGCATTTTCTACAACGGGCTTCGTAGCTATCGGTTTCGCCCAGCAGCACTTTGTCTTGTGAGGGGGCTTTGCGATAAGAATATTGAGCGATTTCGCCACAAACTACACAAATTGCATGAACTTTGGTAACAAACTCGGCCATGGCCATTAGCTGCGGCATAGCCCCAAACGGCACGCCTTGAAAATCCATGTCGAGCCCTGCCACAATGACACGCTTGCCGCTATTGGCGAGTTTATTACAAACATCGGCAACATTTAGGTCAAAAAACTGCGCCTCGTCAATACCCACAACAGTACATTCGCCAGCAAAAAGCAATATTTCTTCGGCAGTATTGACGGGCGTAGAGCGAATCGACTG
>JAYVJH010000252.1:0-4540 GCA_043769455.1 Runella sp.
GACTTCGTAACCATCGAGTGCTGTATCACTTCGCCCTCTTCCAAGCCCATGCTGTCCATCACTTTGGCAATGCGGTCAGAGCCAAACATACGCATCAAGCCGTCTTCGAGCGACACAAAAAATTGCGTGCTTCCTGGGTCGCCCTGCCGGCCAGAACGGCCTCGTAGCTGCCTATCCACACGGCGGCTTTCGTGGCGTTCGGTACCAACTATTGCCAAGCCACCAGCCGCTTTCGAGTCGGGTGTTAGTTTAATGTCTGTACCACGGCCTGCCATGTTGGTTGCTATCGTAACAGTACCAGGCTTACCTGCTTCGGCCACTACTTCGGCTTCTTTTTGGTGTTGTTTGGCATTGAGTACCTGATGCGGGATTTTTCGTAAACCCAACATACGGCTCAACAGTTCAGAGTTTTCGACCGATGTTGTACCTACCAGCACGGGGCGGCCAGCGGCTACCAGTTCGCCAATTTCATCAACAACGGCATTGTATTTTTCACGAACAGACCTAAACACTTTGTCTTCATGGTCTTTACGAACTGCCGTCAAGTTGGTCGGAATACTAACTACGTCCAATTTATAAATTTTCCAAAACTCTCCTGCTTCCGTCTGTGCCGTACCCGTCATACCCGACAGTTTGTGGTACATTCTAAAATAATTTTGAAGCGTAACAGTAGCATAAGTCTGCGTGGCATCTTCGACTTTTACGTTTTCTTTGGCTTCTACGGCTTGGTGTAGCCCATCAGACCAACGCCGACCGTCCATGATACGACCTGTTTGTTCATCTACAATCATCACCTTGCCGTTCATCAGCACATACTCAACATCTCGCTCAAAAAGCGTATAAGCCTTCAATAATTGCTGAACGGTATGTACCCGCTGCGACTTGATAGAAAAATCTCTGATGATGGCTTCTTTCTCAACCAACTTTTGCTGACTCGAAAGCTCTGTATCAGTATCAACGGCATTGAGAGCAATAGAAAGTTCAGGCAAAATAAAGAAATTAGCATCTTCACTTTCGCCAGTCAGATAGTCCAAACCTTTTTCGGTTAGTTCTACGCTGTTATTTTTTTCTTCTATCGTAAAATACAAAGGAACATCGGCCTCGGGCATCAATTTTTGGTTTTCGGCCAAATATATTTTCTCGGTTTCGTTCATTATCGCCTTCATTCCTGTTTCGCTCAAAAACTTAATGAGGGGCTTGTATTTGGGCAAACCTCGGTGCGCTCGGTACAAGGCCAGGCCGCCATTGTCTTTGTCGCCAGCGGCTATTTTTTTCTTGGCTTCGTTCAATAAATCTGTTACCAACCGCTTCTGCACATCAACGATACGAGCCACACGGGGTTTGAGTTCGACAAAATCTTGCTCGTCGCCACGAGGCACTGGCCCACTGATAATGAGCGGAGTACGGGCATCGTCAATCAGTACCGAGTCCACCTCGTCCACCATGGCGTAGTGGTGCTTACGCTGTACAAGCTCGGCTGGCGTGTGAGCCATGTTGTCTCGGAGGTAGTCAAAGCCAAATTCATTATTTGTACCATAAGTAATATCAGCTAAGTACGCTTTGCGGCGCGCAAAAGTATTGGGCTGATGCCTATCGATACAATCTACTCTGAGGCCATGAAACTCAAAAATCGGCCCATTCCATTCAGCATCTCGGCGAGCCAAATAGTCGTTTACTGTTACAATATGTACTCCCTGCCCAGCCAATGCGTTCAAAAAGGCAGGTAGAGTGGCAACCAATGTTTTACCTTCGCCAGTAGCCATTTCCGAAATCTTGCCTTGATGCAATACCGACCCACCAATTAACTGTACGTCATAATGAACCATCGCCCATTTGAGCGGGTGGCCGGCCACGTCCCAAGTCGTGTTCCAGATGGCTTCATTGCCATTGATGACAATATATTTTTTTGTTTCTGCCAACTCACGGTCAATATCGCTTGCCGATACAGTCAATGAATCGTTTTGTGTAAACCGCCGTGCCGTTTCTTTAACAATAGCAAAAGCTTTGGGCATAATTTCCAGCAGCACCACTTCAAGCTGCTTGTCTCGGTCTGTGCCTAAGGTATCTATTTGCTTAAAAATAGCCTCTTTTACGTCCACATTCATATCTGGGCTTTCGTCCATTTGTGTGTGTAGTGCCGCTATTTTATCGTCAATGCTTTGGAGTTGTTGGCCAATGTATTTTTTGAGACCAGCAGATTCTGCACGAAGGCCATCGTTTGAGAGCGACCCTAACTTTGAGAACTCGGACGCAACTTGTGCTACTACTGGGCTAAGGTCTTTGAGGTCTCGTTCAGACTTTGTACCAAATAAACTTGTTATGCTTTTTGTGAGGAATTTTATCATTGTTTATCTTATAATTCTATTCGTAAACTTGTTTTCTATGACCAATTTTTAGAACAGTTATTCTAATTTCTCGGTCGTTAATATCATAAATTACTCTATAATCAGCAACTCGTATCCTATAACCAGTTACACCTTTTAGTTTTTTACAACCTACTGGTCTCGGATTAGTACCCAATTCTTCTATGGCTTCAATAATACTTTTACGGAAACTCTGAGGTATTGTTTCGAGGACTTTGACAGCTTTTTTCTCAAGTCAAATCGTATATTTCATACAAATCAAATGCTAAATTGAGCTTTTACTTCATCTAAACTATAAAATGTGGCTTTCCCATCTTCTATTTTTTTTATGGCTTTTTTGTAGTCTTTAATATCCTCAACATCTTCTTTATCAAGCATTTCACTTCGCAGGTTAGTCCGTTTCAGAAACTCTTGAACAAAACTGAGTTCCGCCAGATTACGAGGCTTTATCAAAATGTTTTCCATTTTATTTTCAATTTTAATGCAAAGTTAGCCATTTGCCGCTAAGTATCAATAATCAAGCAAGATTATTAGTTACTGACAAACTGACAGAAACGCACGAGAGGCCGCCCAAAAATTGGACAGCCTCCCGTGCATTTTTACTTATATTTTTTAGTACCGTCCTCTATTATGCCAAATACGCATATACCGATAGCTGTACTTTTAATTCTTGACGTGCGATGTGAATACGGTTTTTGACAGTTCCAATCGGTATTCTTAGTTTGTCTGCTATTTCTTGGTACTTAAACCCTCTAAAATACATCATGAACGGGTCTCTGTAAGATTTATCCAACGAATCGACCGCACCATTGATGTCTTCCATCACAAAGGCAGAGTAAGCATCGTTATCGGTACTACTTTCAAAAGAATTGATGTAATGTAAGTTATCTGTTGTGTCAATAAATGTATTTTTGCGAATCATTCGTTGATAATTCGTGATAAACGTATTTTTCATAATCGTGTAAAGCCACGCTTTGAGGTTTGTGCCTTCGGCGTATTTTTCACGATTCAGAAACGCTTTCATGAGCGTATCTTGTAACAAATCATTGGCATCTTCCGAGTCTTTCGTCAGACGCATTGCAAATGGTTTCAACGATTTTGAAACTTTGGTCAAGTGCTGGTTAAATTCGTTTGCAGTCATTGTCGTATTGTCTTGAATGTTTTGTTTAACTTTCGATGGTCAAATTTAAACAAAATAATTTTATTCCGCCAAATATTTTTTCAAAAAAAATAATAATTTATAATTTTTGTAAGAAATAAAATCAACATACCAACCAAATAGATATATAAATCATTGATTTTCAGCATTTTTATAAATAAATCTAAACAAAGTGTGTGTTTATTTATGTTTAACTTATAATGATAATAAATAAACAAAACTCATCACAATCAACTAAATATTAAACAACAATATCAAATGAAGTACTACTCACTGCTACTACTGATTATAGTTTTGGGGGCTTGCCAAAACCATTCTGAAAACCCCAAAGTTGAAATTCTTAGATTAGAAACTGAACTATTTGCAACAAAGTCGGTTGAGGCCCTGTCTGAAACAATACAAAAGAGCGCAGCATTAAGGCTATATTTTGGTAACGACTCAACAGTTGCCCCGCAATTATTTCAAAACATAAACAACAGTGATTTACGGCAATTCAATAAAGACTTACAAACACAATTTGGCGATGTAACCGACCTAAAAGCCCAACTTTCGGAGGCTTTTGGTAATATTAAACGTGAATACCCTGATTTTAAGGCTCCAAAAATCGCCACTATTGTTTCTGGTTTTCTGGGTAATGATTTATACCTCAGCGATAGTTTGGTAGTAATTGGGCTTGATTATTTTGGTGGGCCGACAGCCAAATTTCGCCCACAACTCTATGACTATCAACTTCGTCGCTACCAGCGTGAGTATATTGTACCGAGTATTTTATTTTTTTTATCAGAAAAATTTAACAAATCAACAGCAGCCAATAAGACACTATTGGCAGATATGATTTGGTATGGCAAGAGTTTTGAGTTTGTTAAACAAACACTACCACAAACGTCCGATAGCTTGATAATTGGTTACTCTGAACAGCAGCTTGCCGATGTCTATGAGTCGCAGAGCGATATTTGGGCATATTTTATCGACCGAAAAGCATTGTATCAAACCACCGATACCGAAAAGCAACGTTTTA
>JAYVJH010000253.1:0-4514 GCA_043769455.1 Runella sp.
GGACTTCGTGGCCGTGGGCTGTCAAATAGCTTTCTATCGAAATACCTTTGAGTTTTTGTATGGTTTCTTTTGTCATAATGCTTTTTTTTCTATCGGTGATAATTGGATAAGTACAATTTTTGAGACTGCTTTTTTACTTTTTGTATGTGTGCAGAAAACTTTTTTTTCAATTTTATCTTACTATCTTACTACAAACACCAATTTATAAATACAAACTACTGACATTCAACTACTTAAATCTCTTTTTTTTCAATAAAATATCTTACTATCTACTTACTACATCTTACTATCTTACTACAAAAAAGGCTTCATTTGTAGTAAGTGTAGTAAGATGTAGTAAGATGTTTTAGTGCCATCTTACTACACTTAACTACTTATATATCAATTATTTATACTACTTTGTAGTAAGATAGTAAGATGTTTTTAGTTTTTTTTAGTGCAAACATCAAAAAAACACCTTTATTGATTTAACTATTTGAATATAAGACACTTATGATAATTTATAGCTTTTTTACGAAAAAACCATAAATAGGGTCGCTTTTTACTCGATGCTGAACCCGTTTAAATCCTAATCGCTGAATCTCTCTACCGATAGCAATTACATTGACACTGATAGACGTTAGGGGTCTCAAATATTCTGCAATTTGTGAACTTTGCATAAATTCTGAACCTATACTTTCTTTGTCGGACGGCTCAAAGTACCGTTGTATCAGTTCCATTAAAAACGACACTTTTATAAATGCCTTGTTGTGTTTTTCTTGTATCTCAATTTCCTGTTTTCGTAGGTCGTAAGTATATCCGTCTTTGAGTAGGGTGTAGGCTTGCGCCCAAACCAAATCTATCAGAACATTTTTGTTATAGCCGTTTGCGCCTCCGTTGTCGTGTCTTATTTCTTTGACCACAAACGGCAACCAGCGGACGTTACCCGTTTCGTCTGTCAGAAAGTCGCATTGATTGGTAGATGCCACAAACGATGCCCGTCTTTGAGCCGTTTGTTCGTTTGGTTGGTAAAGTGGTCGGAACTTTACAGCCGTTTCAGATAGTACGGCTTTAAATTCGTTATTGAGGTCATTTTTGGCAAATTGTGCCAGTTCGTCCAAATTGATTAGAAAGTTTTGGACTAATGATATTTTACCCTCCTTGCCGCTATGAAAATCAAAGCCTTTGCGGTAGTAGTCTTTCAATGAATCAGGTACAAGAAAATCTAAAAATGAAGTTTTACCGTCATTTTGATGGCCAACAAGTGTGAGACATTGTTTGTTGAATGGTATTTGATTTGTAGCCTGTCCCGCAATTCGTACTAAGTGTTTTTTGAACATAGCCACAAACCAGTCCTGGTTATCAGTTTGGCAGTAGTTGGCCAGTTCTGCTATGTAGTCTATTTTACCTCCCCACTTTGGTAGTGCCTCAAAATACTCTAAAAAAGGGTCGTATCGTGATACGAATTTAGAACCAAATAGAGCTTTGAGTTCGCCATCAAATTTACCGATTCCTTTTTCGTAAATCTGTACTCGTAAATCAGAATCTTGAAAAATGGTATAAGGTTCGTTTGAGCCTTTTGGTTTTGATTCTAACTGATTGGTAATGATATTGATACGCAAATCGTAGCGTTCGTTGATGAAGTCCTGTAATTGTTTAATTTTTGTCGTTTTTTCGTAAGATTTTGAGCCATTATTTAACTCAATCGTTTGGTTTTTAGCTGATTTTATCATATTTTTGTAGTGTTGTAATCGTTGTTATATACGATTTATTGTTTAAGATTAGAATAGAGAATCGGGGCAGATTCTCTATTTTTTTTATTCAAAATTATTGGTCAAATTTTGCAAGTGCATTTTTTGTTGCCTCTATTGTTGTACTTTCGTGTACGCTTGCATAGTGTTTGAGTGTCGTGTAAGTATTGGTGTGGCCTGTGGCATTTTTGAGTATTTCGGCAGGCACACCAGCGTTTATCATTACGGTTGCAAAGGTGTTTCGAGATATTTTTGAACTCAATTTGAGCCTACTAATTTCGGCTTGCGACTGGAGGGCTTTCAAATACTGATTGTATTTGTCAAGGCTTAGGGCGGGCAATAAAAAACCTGTTTTGATGGAGTGTTCGTGAAACCGTGCCAATATTTCTAAGGCCGTTTTTGATACTGAAATCGTTGATTTGATACCCGACTTTTTACGGTTTATCTTAATGCAAAAATCACCACTCGAATCGGTGTGCAAATGGTCGGTTTTGAGTAACTGCAAATCTTTGTAGCTAAGGCCACAATAACACCCAAATACAAAAATCCAACGCACAGAGTTAAGCGTTGAGTCGGTAATAGTCAAGTTTTTGAGTTTGGTTACCTCTGGAACTGTCAAATAAACAATATTGGTCGTTTCACGGGTTCTTTTCCAATGGCTCAAAACGTTGTGATTTACCCATTCATGCAAAACGGCATTGCTCAAAACGGCTTTCAAACAACCCAAATCTTTGTTTACAGTCGAAACCCCTAATTTTTTGGTATTCTGCAAAAATGCCGCATATTCTTTGCCGATTATCGGCTTCACTTGGTCGAGTGGTAGGTTTGTTGTTTTGTATTTGGCCTCCAAAAACTCGATTACGTTTTTCCGTCTGACGGCGTGCCGTCTGAACGTAATAGCCGTAATTTTGTCATGCTCAAACTCCTCCCGTTGTGTTTCTATATAGCTATCAATCGCTCCCATCAAATTAGGTATTTCGTTTGTAAAATGGTCTTGGTTATAGATACAGTCAAGCAATAATTTAGGCGTTATATTACGCCCTAATGATTTGAATTTGAGATACATAGTATTTAGCTTTGTTTCAAATTCTCTAATATTTACCGTCTTTACTTCACTGCCCTCAACGGTTTTAGTTTTGGCACTCCAGCGTTCGTTTGGCTCAATTTTTATACCAGTCGTTCGGGTAATGCTTGTAATGTTTCTGTATTTTACCGAAAAATGCAGGTAGTCGCCCTTTTGCCGATAGTACAGAGTTGGTACGTTGTGTAGCTTTTTCATATTTTGGAGTTTAGTGGTTCGGGTTTGCAGAACGGAATAAGGCAGTAACGACAAATAACACCCCTAATAGGGCGAGGTATATGCGTAATACTTAGGATTTTGACTTCGAGTAACCATTTGGCTACCTTACTTTTTTTGTGTAGTTTTACCATGTATTTATATTATTACTTGTTTAAGATTTTAGCCGCTCCCTACTGTCAATAGAGAGCGGCTTTTTTGTTAATAGTTAAAAAAGTTCTGTGATTGGTATTTGGAAAAAATCGGATAATGATTTTAATTCCGATGTAAGAAGTTCTTTTTCGCCCCTCAATAGTTGGCCAAAACGTTTATGGTTAATTCCTGTCTTCTCATAAAAAATTGGATTAGGTTTATAACCTCCAACCTTAACACTATAATTGTCTAATACTTTTTTTAGTTGTGTTTTCATTTTATATCATTTATTAGATTACAAATATCACTTTAAAGATGATGCAAACCAAATTAAAGATGATATATTTTACAACTTAAAAGGTTATAGGTTATATAGAATTTCATTATAACCTTTGTATTATGATTATACTTGATAATATTAGACAGATTAGGGAGAGCAAAAAGCTAAGTCAAACGGAAGTGGCTGAAAAGATTGGTATTGCTTACCAGAATTACTGGAAAATTGAAAATGATAAAACAGAACTAACAATTAGTCGTTTACATCAGATTGCAGAGGTTTTGGACGTATCAGTATCCGAGTTATTAGGTACTGAAATACAAATGAAAGGTATTGGTACAGAAAATGATAAGCTAAAAAAGCGAACTAAGGAACTGGAGGAGAGAATAAGAGAACTAAAACAAGTTATAGATTCCAAAGACTATATCATAGGTACATTGAACATAGGTGCTGTTGAGTTGATTTCAAACTTATTTTCATATTTAGATAAAATACTTATTACTAAGGCATTAAATCTAAAAATGATAGACCATGATTCAACCAAAAATAATATACGATATTACTATGATGAGAATGGTAAAGTAGAACATTGGGATTTTAAAAGCAAAAAATCAGAGCCTCACTTAAACGCATTGGATTTACTAAGTGAAGATAATTTATTCGACTTATTTTTTATCCATGACGTAGGTAAATATTGTGCTGAAATAATTTTGATACTATCAGAGTGGGCAGAAAATCCGTTTGTAGAACTTGATAAGTTTTGTGAATGGAACGACCTTTTTCAAAAATTGCCACTAACCCAAAGATATGAGTTTATTATGGGGTGGGATTCACCAAGAGAATTTGTAAAAAAAGACTTGCAAAGAAGGTAACCATGAATAGAACTATGATATTAGACACGATGCAAGGCTACAAAACGACTGTACCACGCATCAAAAAAGTGGTATTTGTAACGGGTAAAATTGAACTTCATTTGCAGGACGGCAGAACGTTGGTCGTGCCGCTTACTAACTTTCCATCTATCGAAAAACTATCATTGTCGCAACGAAATAACTTTACGATTATCAATAACGGTAAG
>JAYVJH010000254.1:0-3629 GCA_043769455.1 Runella sp.
GGGGTATTGTGTTTATTGACGAGATTGATAAAATTGCTCGTAAAAGCGATAACCCATCTATAACTCGAGACGTAAGCGGTGAGGGTGTGCAACAAGCACTACTAAAACTACTGGAAGGCTCAATGGTGAATGTGCCACCTCAGGGCGGGCGTAAGCACCCCGACCAAAAAATGACCCCTATCAATACCGAAAATATACTCTTTATCTGTGGTGGAGCATTTGACGGCATTGAGCGGCACATCGCCAAACGCATCAATAGCCGCCCGATTGGTTTCTCGAACGACCAGCGTATTGCTGAAATATTCGATAAAGGTAACTTGACTCGCTACGTTACAGCACCCGACTTGAAGTCGTTTGGGCTGATTCCCGAACTAATTGGCCGCTTGCCCGTGCTGACATACCTCAACCCGCTTGACCACGATGCGCTACTTGAGATATTGACTAAACCCAAAAACGCATTGACCAAACAATACCAAAAACTGTTTGCTATGGAGGGTGTAACGTTACATTTTTCAGACGAAGTACTTGAATATATCGTTGAGCAAGCACTTATCTACAAACTCGGTGCGAGGGGCTTGCGCTCTATCTGTGAGTCTATTGTAAACGATGCGATGTTTGAATTACCGTCTCGTACCGACATCAAAGATTTTACGATTGACCTCGACTACGCCCGTCAGCAGTTTGAACGCTCGGCCATTCATATTCTCAAAGCAGCGGCTTAGGGGAGTGAGTGAGTTGGTGGCTAACGAAATGGGAAGGATAAAACTAAAATAGTGAATCAACAGTCCGCTAAAAAATTGGTTATGTTTTAAAGTAGAGACCCAATTCCTTTTGATTATAAAAGTGATTAAGCCGAATGTTGATAACATTTTCAACTTCTTTCTCCGACCAAACAGCATATCGTGTTCTTTGCTTAATTGTTCTCATAGTTCTTTCAGTCAAAGGGGTATTATGATTATCCTTAGTAGAACGCCCAAGTAAAAAAGCATAGTTTTTTGCGTTTTGCAAAAATGTTTCTGTTGTCTTAAAGCCCCAAGTTCTACATTGTAGAATAATATTTTCCAAACGAGCTAACTTCATAAGAATACGGTTCGTCGCTGCGACAGTCAGCAAAATCTTCTGGCGATGTGTTTTTAGACAACAAAAAGGCATTATAAACTAAGGTAAGAACTTGATTTTTCTTGTCCTTTTCACCTGCAACACAACCTTACAAAGGTAGGACTACCAAAATTGTTGTTCGATAGTAGCTACTTATTAAAAAAAATGATACGGTATTTTTATTTTAATAACTTACTGATTAACAGCATTTTATTTAACTCATGACACCGTACTACATACTCACGATTATTTAATAGACTATCGTAAAGTAAAGGGGGTGGGTTTAGAAATAGTTTACTCAACAAAAATAATAATGAAATATATACTTTTGACATATTTGCGAAGTTGCCTATTATTTTTGTTCCGTTGGGCGTAGTATCACAAACCGAAAACTTTTCGTAAACCCCCAAATCAAGCCACCAAATAGCCTGAATAAAGGCGGACAGATTCGGGCTGGAAGCCCCGTGCTTAACGGCATCGTGAAAAATATCTTCGGCTATTTTGTTTTGTCAATTTTGTAAAAAATAGCTGTAATATTAGCATATTTGCAGCATAAAAACATCTAAAACCGCAATGAACAAACTAAAATTACTTCTCTTTTTATTGTTGGCCAATGCCACCACCTTTGCCAGCAACCCCGATGAAGGTATGTGGCTGCCTGCGTTGATTGGCAAAAACGAAGCCCAAATGAAAAAACAGGGCTTTAAACTCACCGCCAAGGATATTTATGACATCAATAAGGCAAGCCTCAAAGATGCGATTGTGGTGCTGGGCGAGGGCTTCTGCACAGGCGAAATCGTATCGAGCAAAGGGCTGATATTTACCAACCATCACTGTGGCTATGATGCCATTGCAGGCTTTTCGACACCCCAAGACAATATTTTGGACAATGGGTTTTGGGCCAAAACCAACGCCGAAGAGCGGCCAGTAGAAGGGCTATTCATGGAAATATTGGTAAGAATGGAAGACGTAACTGATAAGATTTTACCTGAACTCAAAGGCTTAGACGAAAAAGCCCGTGCCGCCAAAGTCAATCAACTCGGGGCAGAACTCGCCAAAAAAGCCAAAGAAGGCAATAATTATACGGCTTCGGTGCGTGAGTTTGCCAAGGGTAATGTCTATTATCTATTTGTTTTTGAGCGTTTTAACGACATTCGTTTGGTAGGAACTCCTCCACAGAGCATTGGCAAGTTTGGTGGCGATACCGATAACTGGGAGTGGCCACGGCACACAGGCGACTTTTCGGTGTTTAGAATCTATACCAACAAAGACAACAAGCCTGCGGCTTATTCAAAAGAAAATGTACCTTACACGCCCAAAAAGTTTTTGCCCGTGTCGCTCAAAGGTATCAAGCCTGGCGACTTTGCCATGGTCTTTGGGTTTCCGGGTCGTACCAACCGCTACGAAACTTCGATGGGTATAAAACTGGCAATAGACAAAGTAAACAACGGAATCGTCAAAAATAGAGATATTAGATTGAAAGCGTGGAAAGAAGAAATGGACAAAGACGTGGCTACCAAACTTAACTTAGCCTCAGAGTATGCCAATATTGCTAACTACTGGAAATATTTTATTGGCCAAACCCAGCAACTCAAACGCCTCAAAGTATATGACCTAAAAGCCAGAAATGAAACCGACTTCAAGACTTGGGCCAAAGGCAAAGCCGATTATGAAAATATTTTTGACGAATGGCAGACGGCATACACCGCCTATGAACCCTACGCCACGCACCCCGTTTATTTGAGTCAAGGTATTTTTGGGGCCAATCTGTCGCAAGTTGTGATGCCGATGGTGAGCTTAGAAACCATGCTGGCCGATACATCGGCCAAAGCGAAGGCTTCGGTAGCCAAAACTATGGCTGGACTTAAAGGCACGGCTGATGAGTTTTATAAGTCGTTTAATTTGCCTTCTGACCAAAAAATTGTAGCCCAAACTCTGCTTGCTTTCTACAACGACATTCCCAAAGACCAGCACCCAGACATCATCACAGAAATCTTGACTAAGTTTTCGGCAGGAACTCCCGAAGAATCTTTCAAAAGATTTGCCCAAGAAATGTATTTGAATAGTGTTTTTGCGACTAAAACCAATCTTGAAAAATTTACAGCCAGTCCTTCAAAAGAAACGCTAACCAACGACTGGGCTTTTAAGTATTTTACAGGTTTTAGAAAAAATTATATTGCTAAATATTCTAAAAACATTGCAGATTTTCAGACCATTGACAAAAAATTGGCCAGAACTTACATCAAAGGACTGAGCGAAATGAACCCTGCTTTGGTGCAGTTTCCAGATGCCAACAGCACGCTTCGGGTCAGCTATGGCAATGTACAAGACTACGACCCCAGAGATGGCGTACATTACAACTATAAAACGACACTGACAGGCATAGCCGAAAAATACAAAGCGGGCGATGACGAGTTTGACCTACCCAAAAACTTCCACGAACTGTACAAAAACAAGGATTTTGGCCAATATGCTGACAAAGATGGCGACGTACCTGTGGCTTTTATTACCAACAACGACATAACAGGCGG
>JAYVJH010000255.1:0-7071 GCA_043769455.1 Runella sp.
GTTTTTCATCTAAAAATTTCTCACCAAAACGCTGACTACCAAAATACTCAAAACTCACTCGCCGCAAGTACTGTTGGTCTTCTTTCTGAATCTCTGGAATTACTTTTTGACGTACTATCTGGGCTGTGTTGAGTTTATAATGTACCGAATCTTGGCGCAAGGGTTGGTGTACCAGTTGCCAAACATCAAAACGCTCGTGTTGGGCTGGTACAATCTTCACAGGCTCATATTGCTCGTTTAACATCAAATATAAATCGGGCTGTGGCCGCACATTTCGGTTTTGTGTTTGTTGGTACAATTCCTGAAAAGAAACATTTTGTAAAGCCAATACCTCGGGCTTGGTTTGTAGTTGGTATTCGTACAGGTTTTTTTGACTGAATATTCCCACACTACGATTGATGTCCACTTCTTGCACACGTGGGTGCGATTCGAGTTTTGTTTTTAAAGTTTGCGCCTGTCGTTCCAATTCCAAATAATTATAGCCATACATCGACACATTAAAAGTAGGGGTGGAGTTATCGTTGAGGTGCTGACTAAAACCTTGCCCCACACCATAAATGTCCCAATCGACACCACTACTTTCAGTCGAAAGTGCAATCATTTGATTTTTGAGAACGTAAGGAAATGAGCTATTTTCGGCAGATTTTGTAAAGTATATCGTCAAACTTGCCTGCTGTGCATTTTGAATATTAGTAACAAACCGAGCCACTTCGGGATAGTTTTTGAGTTGATTTTCAAAGCCCGCTAATAGCTCGTCCATTTGTTCGATTGTACTATTATTGGGTAAGTTGGCAATGACATACAGCGATGTACGTTCGTTTTTTGAATAGTACGACTGCTCATAAACATAGTTTACAAAGAGCCTAAGTGTGCCACCCAACCCTTTGTCGATATATGATTTTACCGTTTCTTGATACCATTCTGAGCCGATTGAGAAATTGTAATATTCCGATAATTTAGTTTTTTCGGTCAATCTATTAGGCAGCATAAAAATTGGTAAGCCAAAAGCCAGCAATGCAAGCCAAAAAACAGTTTTTCTGAATCGCAATAAAAAAGATAATAGTCTGAAATACAAATCATTAACGGTTAAATACATTTTAACTCGCTTCCTATTTTTCGCTTTTACTCCCCCTTCGGGAGGCTGGGGGGCTTTGTTTTGTTCTAACCAAGCAGGTACAAACCATAACGCCACTACGAGCGATACACTCAGCGTAAGCATCATCACTAATGCAAAGTCCCAGAGATCAATACGGGTCTGTTCGGGCAAAAACCATATCACTACCAGCCCAGCGCAAGTGGTAAGTGTTGCACCGAGCAAAGCCATAAAAACCGAGCGATTGCGATAGCGGCGGTAGTGGTCAATCATCACAATGACGTTGTCGATAACTATGCCGAGCGAGGTCGTAATAGCCGCCAACGAATACAAATGAATCTCGACTTTGAAGACATAAAACAAAATGACCGACAAAGCCAGATTGACCAATAAACTACTAAAAATCAAGAAAGTATAAGCCCAGCTACCGCTTGTAATTAGGACAAAAAGCAGTAATAAAACTACCGCCAAACCCGACTGAATGGCTATTTGTTGGAGATTTTTACGGATATATTCAGTTGAGTCGTACTCAATAGTGAGCTGATAGCCACTTGGTAATTGAGTTTGGGCAATCGATTGGCGGGTATTGGCGGCGGCATTGAGTTGATTTGTGCCAGCTTCGGCAAGTACAACGAGTGTAATGGCATTTTGACCATTGATGCGGTAATGGCTGCGGGCGGGTTGCGGTTGCTGGCTTATTTTGACCAAGTCAGTCAAGTAAATAAGTCGTCCATTCTGATTTTTGATAGGAATATGGAAAGTTTCAGTAAATGCTGGAAAGTTTTTAGATGTTTCAAGCGTTGGGCTTTTTAACGATACCCGCAACTCTCGCCCATTGCTCAATGTAGCCGTGCCGAGGCTTTGTTTGGTAAATTGTTGCTGCAAAGCCACGGCCAAATCGTTTTCGTTGATGTTTAGGTTTTGGAGTTGGTCTGGTGAGTAGGTTAATACATATTCGTTGCGGTTGCCACCCAATATCTGCACTTCATACAATCCCTCAACTGCCGCCAATCGAGGTTTGAGCTGCTCCTCAGCATAACGTTGTAGGTCGGTGGTGTTGGCAGGGCCGTTGAGTTGCAGCGTGAGCAACGGCTTTTGTTCGGCCTCTTGCTCGGGTGTATTGAGCGAGAGCGTTGGGTACGATACTTCTTTTGGCAAACGGCCATACACTTGCCGTATTAGTGCCGATACTTCAAAACGAAGTTGATCTAAATCGGCGTTTTTGTCAGCTTCGAGCGTGATGTAGCCATAGTTGTAGCCCGACAGCGACCGTACTTTTTTGATGCCCCGTAGCGTGCTAAACACACCTTCGAGCGGAGTTGTTATTTGCCGCTCAACAGCCTCTGGCGAGGCATTTGGCCACGTATAGCTTACCGTCAAGTTGCCACCATTGGCCGATGGATTGAGCTGAATTGATAACTTGGGCAACAACGCCAACCCCACCACAGTCAGTACCACAAACACCAATAAAGACCTGTACGAGTTGTTCATTTTTGTTTTATGCTCAAAATTAAGGAGTCGGGAGTATGTAGTATGGTATCATGAGTTAAATGCAGATTTACCTTAAAATTATATATTACCGCACACAAGTTACACTTTATATATTTTTGTCTAACAAATTTTCGCAAAATCAGTGATAAAAATCAAAAGCGTTACTAAAACACGCTACAAATGGAAGGACAAAATGGTTATTTCAAGAGGCAAAATAGTGATTTCACGAGGCAAATTAGTCATTTTAGTTTATTATGTTACACCGTTTCAAGGTTTTAACCGTTATTTGCTTGTTTTGTATCTTGTAGTTATCTAAAACAACTTGTGTTTATAACCACTCATATCTCACATCTACTTTTATTAAGTGCGTACATTTGTTATCAATAATAACCCCCCAAAAGCAATGAACCAAATAGAACCATTTACTAAACAAGAAAAACAGATTTTGGAACGCTTGGCCAAAGGCCAAACCAACTGCCAAATAGCCACGCAACTTTTTATAAGTACGCATACCGTAAAAAACCATAAGGCAAATATGAAAAGAAAACTCAGCTTAGCACATACTTGCGAACTAATGCTCTATGCCGCCGATTATATTAAAAATATACAAAAGGATATAGTGGGGGGGGGGGGGGGTAAATTATTGTTAATGAGATACTTACTCTAAAAACAAACAGTACCACAACCCCAAAATGTCAAGCTACATGATTTGAAAAATAGTATAAAGGACTACAAAAAATAGTACAAAAGACTATTGTCTTTACTGAATTAAGCCTCCAACTTTGCAACAACCAAACAGCAATGTGCGCAGTTGGGGTTTGGGAAAAATAGTTTCTAAACAATTATAAAATTTTACGAAAATGAACATTGCAAAAAAAGTCCTAAAAGTAGCACGTTTTGTGGGTCTCGTGCAAGCACTGGCAATTACGCCCGCAATTATTTCTCACGTAAACGATGGCGATACTGGAGGAGGCAAGGTATCCGCCCAATTTGCGCCAGGGGGGGCAATATGGGGGGTAGTCTATTACAATCCGTATCATCATGCTTGTTTTTCAGGTGGTACTCTGTATTGTAGGTTCTAAAAACATTACAATCAGCAAAGGCGAAAAATAATATTTTCGCCTTTGTATTAAAACAAAAATAAAAATATGTACCTCAAACTTACCGCCTGTCTATTTATAATAATCACAGTCTCATCATGTGATTTGTCAAATGAAAAAAGTACTTCACCGAATAATATTGTGTTTGATATGAACAATACTTCTTCGGGTAATATAGAGTCGTATTTTGGAGATGTGTCTGTCATTAAAATTGACAAAAAAAATCTTTTGATTGGCAAAATAGGAAAAATTATATCGTGTAACGATTACTTTATTATCTATGATTCTTACGCAAAGAAGATTCATAAAATAGATAAAAAAGGGCATTTAGTACTTACTATTGGCAATTTTGGGCAGGCACCGGGCGAATATTTAGAAGTTGCTTCGCTATCGGCCAATTATGAAACAAACGAACTGGTGGTAACAGATATTCAATCTAAACTTACTTTTTTTGATATGAATACAGGAATTGTAAAAAAAGAGTTGAGGCTTCCTTTCGTTCCTTTGTACTATCTTTCTTATTTTGGTCATAATTATTATTTGTTTACAGGGCGGAGTGGCGGCACTAAAAATAATCAAGTAACGATTCTCGACGATTCTCTGAAAGCAATAGGCCAAACAATACCTTATAAAATCAACAGCTCTGTATGTTTTTTATCTTCCCAGCCTTTACAAAATATTGATAAATCTCTTTATTGTCTGCCTGTCTATGACCAAACAATATACAAAATAAATCAATTGCACACGCAATTTATCCCTGCTTATAGTTTAGATTTCGGTCGGCATAATATGCCAATCCAAGCATTAGAAACTAACCCAAAATATACAAAAAGTCAGGACTGGCTCGAAACCCCTCAGAAAGAAGATTTTATTATGTTTCTTAATTATTATATGTTGAATCAGAACATCTTTTTTACATTTTCGCTTCATGGCGATAATCTGTTTGGTATGTATAATATCAAAAATCAGAAGAGTGTTGTTATTGATAAAATAACAGATTTACCATTTCTCAAAAATAACTATCCTGTTGGAGTAGTTGATGGTTCGCTTGTATTTGCTATAGACTGCGATAAAATTGATTTATCAAAAAAATATCCCGCCAAACTATCTAAATTGCTTACATCTGTACGCCCCGACGACAACCAAATTATCTTAATCTTAAAACCAAAAATACAATGAAAACTATCGTTTTATTATTTATTTCGTTTTTGTACTTAAACCAACCTCCAAGTCTTCGCCAAGATACAAGTAAAAAAGAGCCTAATTGCGAAGACTACTATGCAAAAAATTTGTATAATATTGGATTTAGCGGAATGATTAAGCAAAAAAAAGTATTCAAAAATCGCTACCAGTTTATCATCGTTGAGAACAATGTTGAAAAGGCATTACAATTTTACATAACTACAAAATCGAAAGAAATTTTTGATATATGCGCTGTCGGCGATTATCTGACAAAAGAACAAGGTGGGAAATATTTGAGCGTAGCTCACTATGTCAATACAGGACAAATAGATGTTAAAAAACACTTTGATTTATGTAAATGAACCTCACTGTTTTTATCGTTATTCCGCCAGCAGTTGGTCACTTCAATGCCATTCAATCTGTGGCTAACTACCTAATTGCTAAAGGTTATGAAGTTTGGTTTCTGTCTTCACCATCGTTTAGAGGTATTGTTGAGGGCAATAAGTTTTTGTTCAAAGCCTTAGAAGGTGTCCCTTTTGGGTTAGGGTACGAAAAAAGTATAGCCCAGCAAAACGAAGGTCTTACCTACATACAAGACCTCAATCTGAGGGTTACTGACTTTGTTTTTAATTTGAGACGAAGTGCGTTTATAGATATTCTAACGATCAAAAAACCTAATATTGTCTTAGTTGATGCCATCATCAGTACCGATATTGTTGTATTGCAATCAATAGATAAAAATATTAGGGTTGGAATAATCCAAACTATGTTTTCGACAGCTTTTAGTATCGACACACCACCGTTATCGGCTTCATATCTACCCCCCAAAAACGGTTTAACAAATAAATCTTCGTTATTATGGCATAAACTTACTTTTAAGAAACAACTTCAAAATTGCTGGCCGTATCTTAAATATTTTGGTTATTCTAACAAATATATAATCGAAAAGCACTTATCAACTGCCCTTAAATTGAAGCACAAATCCTGTTTTTCTGTTGAATTTGAGAATATCACAGAACTAATTTTAGTGCCAGAGGAGTTGAATTTTATTAGCAGTAATGAGTTTTATTCAAGTCATTATTTAGGTCAAAATATTGACTTGAATAGAAATAACCCACTTGAACCAAAAATTCTTGCTATCGTACAATCTATACAATCTACAAATCAAAGACTGATATATTGCTCATTGGGAACACAATATGATAATAATGAGGCGCATAAAGTGGCCGACCTCTTCAAGAAGTTGATATCTATGTTTGAAAAACAAAATGATTGGGTTGCTATTCTTTCGGCCAGTTTTTACTCAGATTTTCAAAAAATTTGTGATACTGTATATTTATGCAATAGTTTGTCGCAACTCAAAATATTACAATACGCTGATATAATGATTGGCCACGGTGGTTTAAATTCAGTCAAAGAGTGTGTGAATTTTGAGGTGCCAATGCTACTGTTTCCTTTAAACCATAAGTGGGATCAACCTGGCAATGCGGCCAGAGTAGTTTACCACGAAATAGGTTTGCGGGGTGATATTGAAAAAGATACACCGACACAGATAAATGCTAAGATTAACGAGCTTTTGACAAACCCCAAATACAAAACAAACATTACAGCCATGAAAAACCGCATAGACCAAAACCCAGCCTATAAACCCGAAAGAATTTTGGAAATAATAGAAAATCTGCCGTACTTGGTGTAGTCAATAAAGGCTTTGCAATGAAACAAATGAAGAAAATGAACAATGAAGAAGTGAAAATGAAAGCCTCAAATTTCATAGCCTGTCGTCAAGATAAAACACTCGTAGCCACCTTCATTACCTTCATTCTCTTTATTTCCTGCCAAAAGGAATCCGACCAAGAAAGTACCACCGCTGCCGCAACACAATCCACCCCCAACATTACCCAAGTAGCCGTAGTTGAGGCCAAAGCGCAGCCTTTTGCGTTGCAGTTACTCTCCAATGGGCGCATATCGGCGCAGGGGCGGGCGAGTTTGCAGTTTAAGATGCAGGGGGGCATTGAGCATATTTACGTGAGCAACGGGCAGGGAGT
This sequence comes from Runella sp., assembly GCA_043769455.1. Lineage (GTDB taxonomy): Bacteria > Bacteroidota > Bacteroidia > Cytophagales > Spirosomataceae > JAYVJH01. The sequence goes on from JAYVJH010000255.1 coordinate 6,912, forward strand.
TTCGGCTGGGGCTTTGCTGGCGCAGTTAGACAATTCGGCCCAGCAGGTGGCAGTAGAGCAAGCCCAAGTCCAACTCAAAGAAGCCCGCCTCGAACTCAACAAACTACTCATAGAATACGGCGGCGAAGACCAAGATAGTAGCTCGGTGCGGCCTCGTATC
>JAYVJH010000256.1:0-2920 GCA_043769455.1 Runella sp.
TAGTGAGTATATAGTACGGTGTCGTGAGTTAAATACAATACTGTTAATCAGCAAGTTATTAAAATAAAAATACCGTATTACTTTTGAATAAGTACTTAAGAATATTGTAAGCCAAATATTTAAGTAGTTGTTTATAGACAGATAACGTTTTTATTTGTTTTAAATACCTGATTATCAGACAATTAAATCATTTTCAATTGTCTGTTTTTCACTATTCACTACTTAGTTACTTCAACTCTAATTTTTCGCAGGCTTTTTCGGCAGCCGACTGCTCGGCTTTCTTTTTGCTGTAACCGCCCCCTTTTGTAAATGCCTCGCCATCAATGGTTACTTGGGCTATAAACTCTCTAAAATGACGAGTACCTTTTTCTTCTAATATTTCAAAAACAACAACTTTACCCTCTCGTTGCGCCCATTCTATAATACGGCTTTTGAAGTTAGCATTGTTCTGGATTAACGCATCTAAGTCGTAATGAGCGAGTAATTCTTTGGTTATAAATTTTTTAGAAAACCTAAAACCTTTATCTAAATAGACAGCACCTACGAGTGCTTCGAGGGCATCGCCATACATAGACGAGTTTTTGGGTGTGCCACGTCGTCCTGTTTCATATTCGATGAGACGGTCTAAACCGATTTTACGAGAGATATTATTGAGCGTTTCTCGGTTTACGATACGAGAGCGTATTTCTGTCAAAAAACCCTCATCTTTGAACGGGAATTTTTTAAACAGATATTCGGCAACAATCATTCCCAGCACCGAATCGCCCAAATATTCAAGTCGCTCGTTAGATTCTTTAAAGCCCTGAATAGACGACTCTTTGGAAGCCGACGTGTGTCTGAGAGCCAGTATGTACAGGTCTAAATTGGACGGCTTGGCGCCAATGATATGCTCAATCGAACGCCGAAGTCTTTTTTCGGGATTATCTTCACTTTTTTTGAAAAAATCAAAAATAGGGTCAAAAACAGACGTAGAAAGTACTGATTGCACTATATTAGTGGATTAGTTAGTCTTCAATTTTACGGAAAATAACACAGGTATTGTGTCCGCCAAAGCCAAAAGTATTGCTCATAGCTACATTTATAGTACGAGCTTGTGCTTTGTTGAACGTCAAGTTTAGTTTTGGGTTAATGGCTGGGTCGTCTGTAAAGTGGTTTATTGTTGGCGGAACAATCTGGTTTTGAATAGCCAATATCGAAGCAATGGCCTCTACAGCCCCAGCTCCACCCAACAAATGTCCAGTCATTGACTTGGTTGAACTGATGTTGATTTTGTACGAATGTTCGCCAAAAATACGCTCAATGGCTTTGATTTCTTGCGGGTCGCCGATGGGTGTAGATGTACCGTGCGTATTGACATAGTCGATGGCTTCGGGCTGTATTTCGGCATCTTCCAGTGCGTTTTTCATACACATATAAGCACCAATTCCGTCGGGGTGTGGGGCCGTAATATGATACGCATCTGACGACATTCCGCCACCGATTAGTTCGGCATAAATCTTTGCGCCACGGGCTTTGGCATGTTCGTATTCTTCCAAAATAATCGCACCTGCACCTTCTCCCAACACAAAACCATCACGGTCGTTGTCGTAAGGTCGTGAGGCTGTTAGGTAGTCATCGTTGCGTTCAGAGAGTGCTTTGAGAGAGTTAAAACCACCAATACCTGCATGAGTTACGGCAGCTTCTGAGCCACCTGATATACAAAGGTCTATTTTGCCCAAACGAATATAATTAAAGGCATCAATAAGCGCATTGTTGGCCGAAGCACAGGCCGATACCGTAACGTAAGAAGGGCCTCGATAACCCTGACGCATCGAAATAACCCCAGAGGCGCTATCGGCTATCATTTTGGGGATAAAAAACGGATTGATACGTGGTGTCCCGTCGCCCTGAGCGAAAGTAATGATTTCTTCTTCAAAGGTTTTCAATCCACCAATGCCCGACCCCCAGATTACCCCAGCACGGTCGAGGTTTGGCTCGAAAACGTCCAAACCCGCATCTTTGATAGCTTCGTCGGTAGCTATGACTGCAAACTGCGTAAACAAGTCCATTTTTCGGGCTTCTTGTCGGGGTATGTACGCTGTTACATCGTAGTCTTTCACTTCGCAGGCGAAGCGAGTTTTAAATTTTTCGGCGTTGAATCTTGTAATTGGACCTGCACCACTCACGCCATTGACCAAGCCATTCCAGTATTCTGACACGGTTTTGCCGATAGGGGTCAATGCGCCCAACCCTGTTACAACCACTCGTTTCAATATCATAAAATGAGTAATAGTTTAGAAAAATAAAAATGAGTACCTAAAAAATTGAGATGCCAATGTATTTCTTAGCATCTCAATCTATAATTATTTGTTATATGTAAGTCTTTATTACTTAAACAACCTTACTTTACATTTTCTTCTAAGTAGGCGATTGCCTGCCCTACTGTACCGATGTTTTCGGCTTGGTCGTCTGGAATAGACACATTGAACTCCTTTTCAAACTCCATGATAAGTTCTACTGTATCAAGTGAGTCTGCCCCTAAGTCGTTGGTAAAACTTGCCTCTGGGGTTACTTCTGAACTATCTACGCCGAGTTTATCGACGATAATTTTTTTTACTTTTTCTGCAATTTCTGACATTTGTGTTGGCATTTTGGTTGAAAACGTTGCAAAGTACGGCAAATCAATTTTGATTTTCAAATATTTTTTTAGTTCCGTATCATTTTATTATTATTTCTTTTTTAGATCACTCAAATATTGTACTAAATCTGTGAGTTGTTTTATCGTCATTGCTTCGTGCAAGCCTGTTGGCATCAGAGATTCTTTCATTTGAGTTATAGAACTCACATCGCCCATTTTGTAGGTTTGGGTTGTTCCGCCCATTATTTTGAGTACAATTTCTTTGGCCGACTTACTGGCCATAATTCCAACAGCAGTTCCACC
>JAYVJH010000257.1:0-4797 GCA_043769455.1 Runella sp.
TTCTGCCCAGCGGCATCGCCTGTTGTATAATTGAACCGTAGCCAATGTAGTTTTCCGACTGTATAATGCTCAATGTCAATGAGTTTACCTACGCTGGTAGTTTCTTGGGCTTTGGTTTTTATTTGTTCAAATCTGTCGTCAATCCACTTTGTAAATGCTTTTGAATGGCGAGCATTTTCAAAAACAAAGAGCGGCGCACGCTGCATGGCATCGTCCATGACGGTACAGGTTATACCACCTGCCAAGTTGGTGAGTTTCATACCTCGGTTGTAGCTGGCTACAAGCGTACCTTCGGTGGTAGCCATTGGCACAAAATACTCACCTTGTGCATATTCTCCCAACACTTTGAGCGGCCCCGCAAACCCAATCGGTATTTGGGCCACACCCGAAAAGTTTTCAATATTACCCTGCAAAACGGACGGCTCAAACGAATATTTATCAATATGCTTAAACGGTTCACCTGTTTGCTGACTAACAAAATCTCGCCGTTCGGCAGCAATGGCTTCGGTATAATTATTGTCTTTATTGAGTGGTAATTTATTCATAAAATTGGATTAAATCAACTGAAAAATATCATAGCCAAATCTGATAATAAGTGCCGATATGACACACAAAAAAACAGTTCTCACAAAGCCGTTGCCTTTCAAAATTGCCATTCGGCTACCAAAAAAAGAACCAATGATATTACAAATCATCATCGGAACGGCTATTTTGAACTGCACATAGCCTTGCCATATAAAAAAAACAAGTGAGGCAATATCAGAAATGACATTGACGATTTTGGAGGTGGCCGAAGCCTTCAAAAAACCAAAACCGATAACACTCACAAAACCAAAAACCAATAAACTACCTGTCCCTGGCCCAACAAAACCATTATAAAAACCTGCCAAAGAGCCAATTAGTACGGCATAAATAGTTAAAAATTTGGCCGAAAGTGCTGGTTTTTCGTTTTGGCCTAAGGTTTTGTTTGAAAAAGTATATACGGCAATACCCGCCATGAGTATCAAAATAATAGGTTTTAATACTTCGGCCTTGACGAGGCTTGCAAAAGTTGCACCCAAATAAGCCATCACTGCCGCACAAATACCAGCAATTACGACTACTCGCCACGGCACTGTTACTTTTTGGGCATACTGGTAGCCTGCCACACTCGTACCCAAAAACGAAGCAAAACGATTGGTACCCACTACCTGCGGAACTGAAAACTGTGGATATAAAATAAATAATGAAGGCACTTGTACCAAACCACCACCACCCACAATCGAGTCAATAAAACCAGCCAGCAAAGCCGCCGCTGAAGCATACAATATAGAAATGTCCATTAGGCAAATGTAGCAAAAACTATCTATTTTTATTGCTTTTTAGAACCATTTTGGCTAAATAAGAGTTAAATTTGTACTTCAAAAATCATTCAATTCTGAAAACAATAGTAGAATTGAACATTAAGGCATGTAGTTTTGTTATTTGTGTATGGAAAAAATAAATAAATATCACGAATTAGAAACAAAGCCAGTCATTGGAGCTACTGGCGGCGCTGCCATGGGGGGTATTTTTGGCACATCTGGCGTATTGATTGGGGGAATTATTGGGTTCGCTGTAGTTCTTGGCATTGTACTGTATTTTTATTTCTACAAGAAGCTGTAATGATTTTTGCCATTTCTACACAAGCATCTTATCTACTTTGTTTTGTGATATTGCCTGTGCACATAGCCATTTCATACTGGAAAAAGAAACCAGCACAACTACCCGATGCAATACTTTTGCTGCTTGCCATAACATCTATTCCACCTTGCGTTAGAGTAATATCAATTATCTATCAGTACAATGGCAAGCCAATAGGGCAGTTAGAATCTTCCGACCAGTTATTTATTATGATAGGTGCGATGGCAGTAATATGGCTTGCTTGCAACGAGACAATTAAGAGATTTAAAGACAAATTTTCATAAAAACAAAACCCAACATGGGAAAAGAAGTAGAATTATTAGAAGAAATTACCAGCTCAGAATATAAGTACGGTTTTGTAACTGACATCGAAGCTGACGAAGCCCCACCAGGGTTGAGCGAAGACATTGTACGCTGGATTTCGGCCAAGAAAAACGAACCACAATGGATGACCGACTGGCGACTCAAAGCCTACGAAACGTGGACACACATGGCCGAACCAGACTGGGCAAATGTGCATTATACCAAGCCCGACTACAATGGCATAAAATATTATTCGGCCCCAAAACAAAAAATTCAACTCAACTCACTTGATGAGATTGACCCCGAGTTGCGTCTTACTTTTGAGAAACTGGGTATATCGCTCAATGAACAAAAACGATTGTCGAATGTAGCCGTAGATGCCGTAATTGACTCGGTGTCGGTAGCTACAACCTTTAAGAAAGACCTCGAAAAACAAGGTATTATATTCTGCTCAATGAGCGAGGCTATTCAAAACCACCCGGCTCTAATCAAAAAATACATGGGGTCGGTTGTGCCTGTCAAAGACAATTTCTTTTCGGCACTCAATGCCGCTGTTTTTACCGATGGCTCGTTTTGTTATATTCCCAAAGGTGTGCGTTGCCCGATGGAACTGAGTACTTATTTTAGAATCAACGCCGCAGGCACAGGCCAGTTTGAGCGCACGCTCATTGTGGCCGACGAAGGCTCGTATGTCAGTTACTTAGAAGGTTGTACAGCCCCCATGCGAGACGAAAACCAGCTTCATGCTGCCGTAGTCGAGATTATGGCACACGAGAGAGCCGAAGTAAAATACAGCACCGTTCAAAACTGGTACCCAGGCGACAAAGACGGCAAAGGCGGTATTTTTAACTTCGTTACCAAGCGTGGTATTTGTGAGGGCGCTAATTCAAAAATATCTTGGACACAGGTAGAAACAGGCTCGGCTGTAACTTGGAAATACCCATCGGTCATACTCAAAGGCGATAACTCAATCGGAGAGTTTTATTCGGTAGCCGTTACCAACAACTATCAGCAGGCCGACACTGGCACTAAAATGATACACATTGGCAAAAATACTAAAAGCCGTATTGTATCAAAAGGCATCTCGGTTGGTCGTAGCCAAAACTCGTACCGTGGCTTAGTAAAGGTATTTAAAAGAGCGCAAAATGCCCGTAACTTTTCACAATGCGACTCGCTACTGTTGGGCGACCGCTGCGGAGCGCATACGTTCCCATACATAGAAGTAAACAACACAACTTCGACCGTAGAACATGAAGCCACAACTTCAAAAATTGGCGAAGATCAACTTTTTTATTGCAATCAAAGAGGTATTCCGAGTGAGCAAGCCGTGGCTTTGATTGTCAATGGCTACGTCAAAGAAGTACTAAACCAGTTACCGATGGAGTTTGCGGTCGAGGCTCAAAAGCTGTTGGCCATTAGCTTAGAAGGAAGCGTGGGTTAGGACAAATCTTTGGTTTTATTCTCTCAAGACATAAATTTGGTCTAAGTTACGGCCTTGGCTGTCATAGTCGAGGCCGTAGCCGACCACAAATTGGTTTGCGATTTCAAACCCTACATACTTGATATTGAGTGGTGCTTTGAGTGCCGTAGGCTTAAAAAGCATCGTTGCTACCTGAATGGAGTCGGGTCGCTGAATAGACAACTGAAATAGTAATTCGCTCATAGTCAGTCCAGTATCTACGATATCCTCTACAATAATAATATTTCTACGTTCAATAGATTCGTTCAGCCCCAGTATTTCTCGAAGCTGCCCCGTTGATTCTGTTTTTTGGTAAGACGATACTCGTACAAAAGTAATCTCACAGGCAATGGTTACGCTTTTCATCAGTTCGGCAGCAAACATAAATGAGCCGTTGAGTACAACCACAAAAAGCGGAAATTTATCCTCATAGTCAATACTTATTTGTTGCCCCAACTCGGCTATTCGTGCTTCGAGTGGCTGCTTTTCAATAAATGGAGCAAATATTTTGTCTTTGATAGTCATAAGTAGTAATGTAGATTTTTGAATGACTGAGTGATTGAGTAAATAAAAATTAGAGCATGACAAAGATAAATACGAAAACCGACTCTGAAACTTTATTTCAAATTTTTCGTTTAATAACAGAAGCCCAACATAAAAAAAGGCTTATTTTTACTTAATTTTAACCAATAAAAAACATTACCAAATGACAAAGGCAGAAATGATTACAGACAAGGGAACGATGCTTATCGAATTTTATGACAATGATGCTCCCAAAGCTGTTGCAAATTTTGTAACCCTCTCAAAAAAAGGCTATTATGATGGCTTAACGTTTCACAGAGTTCTTCCAGATTTTGTTATTCAGGGTGGTTGCCCAAAAGGAACAGGCACAGGCGGCCCGGGCTACAACATTGACTGCGAACTAACTGGCGACAATCAATACCACGACCGTGGCGTGCTGTCGATGGCACACGCTGGCCGCAACACAGGCGGCTCACAGTTTTTTATATGCCACAGTCGCCGCAATACTGCTCACTTAGACCGCAACCATACTTGTTTTGGTAAAGTTGTCGATGGTTTAGATGTAATCGATTTGATTCGTCAGGGTGATAAAATTCAGAAAATTACTATTACAGAAGATGTGGCATAAAAAATAATTGCCAATGCCAAACCTTCAAGTTCAAATTGTTTGTATAATTGTCAAAAATAATCTGATAGAACTAAACAACAACCATAATGGCAAATCCAACGTTATCCGAAAAAACATTTATAAAAGCCGCCCAAGATGGCGTAGGCGCAGTACCGATGACCGTTTCTGGCACGGTCAATAAAATCATAATGCTCGGTGGCATCGTGATAGCGAGTGCAGTAGC
>JAYVJH010000258.1:0-2037 GCA_043769455.1 Runella sp.
GTGATGCTATTATCGGCTCAATGTGGCTGTTCGCCTATACCTGTTGCGGTTATTCCAGTGAGTTATGCCATTTGTAAAGATGAAAAAATACCAACATTGAACGCCTATACCGCCGACACGACTGTAAAAATAAGTTGGTACAGTTCGCCATCGGGCGGTACGCCACTTTCGGCAAACACAAGTACCTACACCCCAACGGACTTTGGTGTTTTTTATGTAGAGGGTAAGGTTGAAAAAACAGGCTGTTTAAGCACTGTACGAACACCCGCTTCATTGATAAAAATAAACAATCCTGTATTTACTGTAATCGCCAAACCCACAACTTGTCTTGGTGATTCTGCCCGTGGCGACGGCCAGCTTGTGATAAAAGGCACAGACATTGGTTCTTTTGATTATAGTCTGGGAGACAAATACACTGGTAACGGTAGCTATGACCCACTCAACTTGGTTGCTCCCGATGGTATAATTGCCAATAATATTCCAAATCAAAACCAAACCTACACAGTCAGAGTCTTTAATAAATGTGGTCTTAGCAACGATTATACAGTCAAGACCAACAAAACGACGTGTACTTGTGGGCCTCTTCCGTGTTTTCAGTTACAGACACAACGAAAACCCAAAAAATAGGTAACATAAAGCCAATAGATACTTTACGATTATAGTTTTTGGCAAAAATCTTGTAATTTCGCTTCTCGTTAGCCCATAAATTGCATAAGATGTTGTCAGAGAAATCTATAAGAAACAGCCCCGTCCAGATTCACCATGTTTTGTATTTTGTTTTTTTGGTAATAATTTTACCCAAAACAGGCTTCTATTTTGACATGATTGACATCGGCGGCTGGTCAGAATATATGATGCGGCACGGCCTTGCCGACGTTTATGGTTCTAAGACCAATTATGTACCACTATCACTTTATTTTTTGTATGTTTTTGGTTTGTTTTTTCAAAACCCTGCCGACATTGTTCCCAACTTTTATTTATTTAAAATTTTGCCAATGCTTTGCGACATTATCGCAATTTTGGCCATCACGTATTCAGTCAAACAATATTATAGCAAACGATATATTGAATATGTAGGACTTTTGAACCTGGCCATACTCTACAACTCTTTTTTTTGGGGGCAGCAAGATGGCATCAGAACGGTACTGATTGTGATTTCGCTCATTTGCTTACTCAAAAATAAACCCATTTGGGGTATCGTTCTATTGTTTTTGTCTATCAATGCCAAACTTCATTCGATCGTAATGATACCCATTGCTGGCATACTGTTTTTGTATTATTGGGTTAAAGATTGGCGTTTGATATTAAAGGTTATTCCGATACTTGTTGTGCTACAAGTCATTATTTTATGGCCTTTTATTGTTACAAATCAACTCAAAATCGTCTGGGCAGTTGTTACCGACTCGGTAGGGTTTTTTCCAAGTGTGTCATGGAGCGGATATAATTTATGGTATTTATTGACCAAATCAAATCCCAATGAAATCAACGATACGACCATTTTTATAAAATATTCGTACCGTAGTTGGGGTTTTATTTTGTTTTTTTTATCATCGGGATTAGCCCTAACCCCTTTATTGATAACTACTTGGCTTTATATTAAGCAAAAATTAGAATTAGATAAAATCTACTACGAATTGGTATTTCTGACATCTGGCTTAGTTACGATTTTGTTCTTTTTTGTCAATACCCAAATGCACGAGCGATACCCCCACCCTGCATTGGTTTTGTTTTTTGGTTATGGGCTTTTGACCAAAAAATATTGGCTTTATGCGCTTACATCGGTGGCCTACTTTATAAATCTTGAAATGGTATTTGGTTGGTTCAAAGCCAATGTTTGTTCTTTTGATATGAAGCCCGAAATCGTATCGCTCATGTATTTGTTGGTCGTGTTGATTTGTTTTTGGGATTTGGGGAAATTATTGATGACCAATTTGTCAGAACGTTATACAAAAACTAAAAGCACCCAACCGACCACTAATTTATGAACGATAAACCTAATTTTTTTGATACCAAAATAGAGTTTTTGAAAGGTGTGGG
>JAYVJH010000259.1:0-2784 GCA_043769455.1 Runella sp.
ATTTTTCAGCAAGAAATTAGGCGTTTTTTGTTGTACGTGGGCAAATCAACGGTTTTTACCAACAACCGAATACTGAACAAAATACTCGGACTGGGTGCAGAATCCAATCGAGACGAAACATTGACTTTTATTGTCGAAGCCGCCAAATTGCTTGCTCGGGAGTTTACAGGCGGGCTTATTGTGATTAGAAAAAACGACGTGCTGGACAAATATATTCAGACTGGCGATGTGATTGATGCTCAGGTATCTCGCAAATTATTGATTGCAATTTTTAATGATTATAGCCCCTTGCACGATGGAGCGGTTATTATTGAGAACGGGCGAATCAAGGCTGCCCGCTGTATTTTACCAGTATCGGACAGTAAAGAGCAGGTCAATATGGGGTTTAGACATAGAGCTGCGCTGGGTATGAGCGAAGTAACAGATGCCATTGTGGTAATAATATCAGAAGAAACTGGTAAAATATCGTTGGCTTATGAAGGCGAAATTTATAAAAACATAAATACTGCCGACATCGAGACGACTATTAAAAGTTATTTATTTGAAGCCAATAACTAAGCCCAAAACATGACAGAGCAGACATCTATAATTAGATGGGGGATTATTGCCCCTGGTAAAATTGCCCATAAATTTGCCGAAGATTTGGCCAAAGTACCCTCTGCCAAACTAATGGCCGTTGCCTCACGAGACTTGGAGCGAGCTACCGCTTTTGGTGAACAATATGGTGCAAAGTATTTTTATGGAAACTATGCCCAAATTGTTGATTGCCCAGAGTTGGACGTAGTTTATGTAGCCTCACCGCATATTGGCCACCACGACCAAACGCTCCTTTGTATCAATGCAGGCGTACCTGTGCTGTGCGAAAAAGCCTTTGCTATGAACGCCCGACAGGTAAACCAAATGGTGCTAACTGCTCGAACCCAAAAGGTGTTTTTGATGGAAGCCCTCTGGAGTCGTTTTATGCCTCACATACACAAACTTTTGGAACTACTGCCCAGTATCGGCCACGTACATTTGCTCAAAGCTGACTTTGGCTTTAAGGCCGAAATAGACTTGACCAAACGACTTTTTAACAAAGCACTTGGTGGTGGGGCATTGCTCGATATTGGTATTTATCCGTTGTTTTTGTCTTATTTGGTATTGGGCAATCCGTCAAGGATTCAGGCTACAGCTCAATTTACAGAAACAGACGTGGACGAAACCGATGGCATAGTACTGGACTACAACAGCGGCAGCCGTGCCGTTTTGGACTGTACGTTTAGAGCTACTACTCGCTGCGAAGCCTTTATTTATGGTGAATATGGCACAATTTCTATTCCCAGTCGTTGGCACGAGAGTAAGTCTATTACCGTTAGTTATTATGATGGACGTACCCAAACCTTTAATTTTGAGAGAGACACCCATGGCTACAACTATGAAATAGAAGCAGTGGGCGACTGTCTAAGAAACAACCAAACTGAAAGTAAAATCTGGACACTGACCGACAGCCAACTCTTGATGCACTTATTAGACGATGTGCGACAAGCCGCTGGAATTATTTATGAACAATGGGACTAAATAGTTATGAGCTATCAGTTGGCTGAAGCCAACTGTAATAAATCTATCAATATTTATTGCAGTTGCTTTTAAGCAATTGGGCCAGAGCAAGTATTTAGTTTATCAGCTATCAGTTGGCTTCGGCTGATTGCAATAGATTCAGCAATATTTATTGCAGTTGCTTTTAAGAAACTGGGCGAGAGCAAGTATTTAGTTTATCAGCTATCAGTTGGCTGAAGCCAACTGCAATAGATTCAGCAATATTTATTGCAGTTGCTTCTGAGCAACTGAGCAAAATAATAAGAACAAAAAATTGAGACAAATTCTTAAATACTTTCTGTTACTCTCACTATCTACTATTTGGTTGGTGAGTTGTGTGCCTGTTTTGCGGAGGGCGGTAGTAAAAATGGGCTTTATTGCCGACGACTATCGCTATGGCGACTTGTATAGGCTGTCAAACTTGGCGCAGTTCAAAGAAAAAGTAATTGACAAAAAACCAAAAATAAATACCGATTTGGTTCAATCAAATCACAAAACCACAGCCCTATACATCATCGGCGATAGTTTTACGGAGGCTAACTGGATAAACAAAAATGATTTTGCGATAGACAGCTTTGTTCATGTACCTTGGTACAAAACTCAGGCTCTCGGCTTAGATACTTCTCAGTACAATGTTCTGATTTTGGAGTCTGTCGAACGACATTTTAGAGAGCATTTTGGCAAGCCAGTTCAAAACATTAGATTGGACAATTATCAAAACGCTGAAATTGAACCGATGGCCGACATCGAAAAAGCCTTGGGTGCAGTCGAAGAAGCGTTAGAGTCGCTCTGGCTGTCGGGCGACTGGTGCTTGGTTTTCAAGGAGGCAAAAGCAAAACTCAACCATACATTTTTTGACAGAACCAACGACAAAGTTTCGATTTCTAAGAACAAAAAAAATCTATTGTTTCGATTAGATACCGACTCTACGCTTATCAATTCTTGTTTTAATAAAATACTTGATAGTGAAATAGACAGCTTGGTTCAAGTAATAAACCAAACAAGTGAATATTACAAAGCAAACGGATTTGACGCTGTTTATTTGTCAGTCATTCCCAATAAAACGAGTATCGTAGCTGCCAACGATGGGCCTTACAATCATTTGGTAGAAAGAATACAAACACACCCAAAACTTGCTGTGCCAGTGATAAATGTCTGGGCAGATTTTAACAAACAATCAAATAAAACATACCTCAAAGGCGATTCGCA